>JABGPX010000829.1 GCA_018644745.1 Spirochaetales bacterium | reverse complement strand
CAAGCCACCATCGGCTCCAGGCTGTCGGCGTCAATCCGGTAGGTATCATCAAACTCCGCGTCCACATCTGATGCGTAGCTCTTCCATACTCCTACGGCTTTTTCAAAGGTTTCACCTTGGGGCGAATATTGTCGGCCTCTAAGATAATCGTATGTTTTCTCATCCGGATTTATATATCCCGCCCGGGCACCGCCTTCGATGCTCATATTGCAGATTGTGAGACGCGCTTCCATATCCAGATTCTCGATAGCGGTTCCCGCGTATTCGTACGCATAACCGATTCCCCCGTTTACACCCAGTTCCTGGATGATTTTAAGGATAATATCTTTTGAAAAAACACCTGTTCCCAACTTCCCGTTTACCAAAATCTGCCTTACCTTAGGTCGGGTCATGCTGAGGGTCTGGGTCGCAAGGATGTCCCGGATTTGGGAGGTTCCTATCCCGAATGCTATTGCTCCGAGGGCTCCGTGAGTGGATGTATGAGAATCGCCGCAAGCAATAGTCATTCCCGGCTGGGTAAGTCCCAGCTCCGGTCCGATTATATGCACGATTCCCTGATGCTCATTGTCTATACCGAAAAACTTTATTCCATGCGTCTTAGTGTTGTCTTCGATTGCCTGCATCATTTTTTCCGACATGTCATCGCTGAACGGCCTGCTCTGATTTTCAGTCGGAATGATGTGATCTACTGTGGCGAATGTCCGCTCAGGATGCATCACACCGAGATCTCGGTCCGCCAGCATGCTGAATGCCTGGGGCGAAGTTACCTCATGGACGAGGTGGAGCCCTATGAAAAGCTGGTCGTGGCCGGATTCCAATGTTCCCACCCGGTGCTTTTCCCATACTTTGTTGAAAAGATTCTTTCCCATTTCCTGTTCCTCTGTCAGTTTTCCGCGAACTTTCCCTAAGATGTCCGGTGGGATCCGCGGGCGATTATGATCTTACCGGATCTTACCATTTCTAGCACCCCGTACTTATTAAATACGGTATGTATCGAGTCCATCTTTCTTGATTCACCGGAAATTTGAAGTGTAATAGTGTCTTCGCTGAGATCGACGGTTTCACTTTCGAAGGCGTGAGCAACGAGGAGCACTTCTGCCCGCAGCTCCGAAGGGCATTGAACCTTGATAAGGGTGAATTCCCTTGCAATAACATCCTCTCCAGTATTGTCCTTCGCATGCACCACGTCGACGAGTTTGTTCAACTGGTGCAGAATCTGATCGAGGGTTCTCTTGTCTCCCGAGGCCTCGATATTCATCCGCGAAAAATCCGGATCGTGTGCTTCCGAGACCACCAAACTATCAATGTTGTAACCCCGTCTTGCAAACACCAGGGAAATTCTGATGAGCACCCCGGGCTTGTTCGCGACGTACAGACTTATAGCGTGTTTCTGTGCTCCATTATCCATCATGTTTAGCTCCTTATGAATTTGCCGATTTGGGCGCTTCGAGTATCATGTCCTTGAGAGACGCTCCCGCCGGGATCATGGGATATACATTCCCTTCTTTTTCCACCTCAACATCGATAACGCATGGTCCTTCGTTATAGTCGATAGCCGCCTGGAGTATTCGATTAACATCAGCGCTTCTGCGAATCCGAAAAGCCTTGCAGCCATATGCTTCCGCTAATTTTACGAAGTTCGGGTTACCCTCGAGATCAACGCCTGAGAGGCGGTTTTCATAAAACATATTTTGCCATTGTCTAACCATACCGAGATACCGGTTGTTTATAATCATGATCTTTATCGGAAGCTTATGGATAACCGCAGTAGCGAGTTCCGACAAGGTCATCTGGAATCCACCGTCTCCGACAATTGCTACTACGAGCTCTCCCGGACGGCCGAATTGGGCTCCAATAGAGGCCGGGAATCCGTATCCCATTGTACCTGCACCTCCAGATGACAGCCATTTGTTTCCCTCGTCGGTGAGATAGAACTGGGCAGCCCACATCTGGTGCTGACCTACATCGGTCACCAATACCGCTTCGCCCTTGGTGAGTTTATACATTGTATCAATTACATGCTGGGCTCGAAGTTTTCCTTCTTTTCTGTACTTGAGAGGAAAATCTCGTTTCCAGCGCGCAACCTGCTTCAGCCAATCTACCGTATCGCCTCTTTCGGCTATCGCGGCTATCGCTTCAACCACATTTCGCGCATCACCGACTATCGCACATTCAACCTGCAGAATTTTATTTATTTCAGAGGGATCGATATCGATGTGGATTTTAACCGCGTCTGAACAGAACTCGGAAACTTTACCGGTAATCCGGTCGTCCCATCGTGAGCCAATCGACATAACCAGGTCACAATCCGCGAGGGACTTATTTGCATACGCAGTGCCGTGCATTCCGGGCATGCCGACACTCAGTTCATGAGTTTCCGGAAAGCATCCTTTCCCAAGCAAGGTGTTTGTAACGGGTATCTGGAGTTTTTCCGCCAGATACGTAACCGCCTTTTCCGCGCCTGAAATAACAGCACCGTGACCGACAAGCAGCATCGGCTTCCTTGCCCGGTTCAGTAAGCGCGCGGCCTGTTCAATGGCGTCTGGATCTCCCTCTTTCGGAACTGCATACCCCGGCAGGTGAAACTCTTCGTTGAAATTCGGTTCTACCATCTGCGCGGAGATATCTTTCGGAAGATCGATAAGGACCGGCCCTGGTCGTCCCGTGTTTGAAAGATGAAAGGCCTCCCGAACGATTCTCGGTATATCCACGGGATCTTTTACCAGATAACTGTGTTTGACAATCGGGTAGGATATTCCTGAAACATCAGCCTCCTGGAAAGCGTCCAGTCCCAATACATGAGTCGCTGCTTGGCCGGTGATGATGACCATGGGGATGGAGTCCATCTGTGCAGTAAGAATACCGGTTAT
>JABGPX010000714.1 GCA_018644745.1 Spirochaetales bacterium | reverse complement strand
CCGGATATCGAGGTTCACACCCCCGGAGAACTTTCTTGTTTTGCCGGCCAGATGGAGAGCCGTAAGGTAGCTGATCTGGTCCGCGAGTCATTTCATAACCGGGTAAATGATAGAATTGGATTTTCACAGGAGACACTTCATCATCTACTCGGGTCCCCTGATCTGCCTCACGACCCGCCGACGTATCGAGTCCTACGTCGCCGCAACGACCGTTCACGAATCGCCATAGAAACCGAAACCAGGATTTTTGCGGTAATGTCCTATCAAGCTCCCGAGAATTACCAGTTCCGACCTCCCGTCTCAGAAAAAGTTACTCTCTATCTCCCCCATCTTGATGAGTCCCCGGAAAGCACCGATACGGTGCTATCCATTTCCACCCGCGGTTCCGGCGAGTCTCTCTACAACACCTGCGGCGGGGATGATTACTTCAGGTTATATGACGCGGATTACTTTTACAGCTCCCACTGCTGGATGCTGGGCTTTCCTCTGGCGGGACGAAAGGCATACGACCTGCTTCGTGTCGTTCAGCTTCTGCGTGCCGGCGGCTGCAAAGAGTTTGAACTCCACGGCCGGGGGTGCGGGGCGCTTACTGCTCTTTATGCGGCGCCATTTATCCCTGATCTCTCAAAGCTGAATTTGAGCAATTGCCTACCGTCTCTCGGAGACATAGTAGAAGCTGATATGAGCAGATGGCCACAATCGGTACTAGTTCCCGGTATTCTCAATTACATGGACCTGCCTGACATTATCGCTGAAGTGGAAAAGCGCTGTGTCGTGGAAATATCTGAACCGGGAAACCCTCTCTCAGCATGACAGAACTGCGGCAGCTTAATCAGCACCAAGCTCGTCGCGAATCGCTACGAAGTCAGGATCTTGTTTCATCCGTGGACCGAGATCAGGATCACGGGAGACCGCATCTCCCGCGACCGCCGCAGCGTCTGCGTCGCCCGCGCGTGCCAGCACTCTGGCAAGGTTGAAATCGACTAACCCGACCCACCGGTCTGTTTGGTTGATCTCTTTCAGCGATTCGGTAACCCGGCGTTGCAGCGAGACGGCATCGATTAGGTTTCCGGCTCGAATCATCGCTTCCGCGACGTGGCCGCTCGAGTGGAGGATTCCGTAGAATGCAATGCTCCGCCACATCGGCTGATCATCGTCGTCGAGTGCCTCGAGATCAAGGGCGTCCCGCTTCGAAGCCAAGCTTTTAAGTCCGTCGAGGGAAGTGCGAAGCATTCCCGTCACCTCGTCCCAGGTGGAGCCGGTATGGCGATCGAATACGCTGCGAAGCGCTTGATCGAAGTCACCGAGGGGTTCAACACCGGAAAGATCTTCAATGATTCGAATCCTGCGCTCCGCGAAAAAGGCTGAATGAGCGATAAAGTCGATCGCTCCCCAGCGCTCGAAATCGCGACTGCTCCTTCGGCTCGACGGCTCAAACCAGTCGTCAATTCGATCAAGATCGCTTCTGTACCGACCTATCGCTCGAATGAGCGCATCCTTCATTTCCATCAGATCCTCCCTGTGAGTTCTGTAACTAACTCAATTATACTAACAAATCCGCGGTTCGGCGCAGCAAAAGGCTCGATTAGATGGACGATTGGTGCTAGGGTTGTAGGTAATATCATAACCGGGAGGTCTTATATGGAGACAAATTCGAGAGCTGACGAGTTTCCCATTCACAAGGCAAGAAAACTCATCATGCATTTAGCCAGGCCGAACCCGACGGTCTATTGGTTTGACTATTTACTCTCGGTTTCGGTCGGATGGGCGGCGTTTGTCTTTGTACTGGTGCCGGAGGTTCCAACGGCGCTGCGTTTAGTGCTTGGTATTATTTCAGCATTTACGCTATACCGCTCCACGATTTTCATTCACGAGCTGACACATCTGAAACGCGGGACATTCAAAGCATTTAGAATTGTCTGGAATCTTCTCAGCGGTTTCCCCATGATGCTCCCCTCTTTTGTGTACAAAGGTGTCCATACCGAGCACCACGTCAAATCGATTTACGGCACATCCGAAGACGGTGAATACTGGCCTTTCATTCACACAAAGAGATTCCAGATCGTGGGATTTCCCGCGATATCTTTGATCTTACCGTTCTACTTTGCATTTCGGTTTATCGTTCTCACGCCGGTGATACTTGTATCCAGGAGACTCCGCGCCTTTACGTGGAGTTGGATCTCATCTCTGGCAATTATTGCGAAATACCGCCGCCCTTTGCCGGATACGCCGAAGGAACGAGCGAACTGGGTAATGCAGGAATGGTGTGCAGGCTTATATGGCGCTGCAGTGATTGTTCTGGTCCTGCTGCAGGTTATACCTGCTGCAACGCTGGCTTTGTGGTATGGAATTTCTGCCTTTGCTTTTTTTCTGAACGCCTTTCGTACCCTGGTTGCTCACTCGTATCGAAACAAAGGTGATAGGCCTATGAGCGAGTCTGAGCAGCTGCTCGACTCCGCGAATGTAACAAGTCGCCTCGCCGGGCTTTGGGCGCCTGTCGGCCTGCGGTACCACGCGACGCATCACCTGTTTATGCTGATGCCGTATCATCAACTCGGAAAAGCTCACAAGACGCTTATGCGCGAACTACCGCCGGATAGCCTCTATCATGAAACGTTGCGTTCCAGTCTAATTGGTGCTCTTGGGAGACTATGGCGCGAGGCGGGAGCCGCAAAGCAAGCCTGATCTATTGACGTTTCTGTAAATAGGATCGTACCTTAGACTACTCATGGAGGATCAATGGGCGGCCGGCCAAATGTTATACTCATTTTTGCTGATCAGCTTCGCTTGGAGTCGTGCGGATATGACGAGACAGGCACGCCGCCGCACAGCTGGGCCTTATATCCCGAAGACACCGCGCAGAGCCTGGGAGGATAG
>JABGPX010000964.1 GCA_018644745.1 Spirochaetales bacterium | reverse complement strand
AGTCGGCGCCGAATATAATGGTTGTTCCTGCGAAAATGGTTAGTGCGTCATTAATTGTGATCGTCGTATTGTTTGGCACTTCATAGGTTCCCACAGCGAGTGCCTGAGGTGCGTCGATACTCTCGGTGAGAGGTATAGTGACCGCCACACCGATATCGGTCACATCGGACGAACTAACCATACCGGTTGAATTTGAGAGAGAGACACTCTTGCCGGATGGTTCGGTATCCACGGCCACGTTGTAAACTACGCCGGAGGTGAGTCTCTCCGGAAACTCGAATATCCCGTTGGCGGCTATATTCAGGGGGGTACCCGCGTTCAGGGTTAGGGCAATAACATCTCCGGTACTAATCCCGGTGACCGTGCCGCCTATACTGTAGGTGCGAATGGTACAGGTTATGACGATATTGCCGACGTCCCCCGCGGGAATCAAACCGCTGGCGTTATCAATAACCGCCATATAACCTGACGGTTCACTAGCGGCGGTAACTACATAATTAGTGTTGTACTCGAAGGCAGGCGTAAAGGTGAACGCGCCGTCGGCGGTGAGAGTAAGATCATTTGCCCCATTGAGCTGGAGCACCAGGCTCTCGCTTGCGGGAAGACCGGATAAGGTTCCGGAAACAGAATAGGTGTTCGTGGCTACCTCTGCGAGCACATCCGACACGGGCCCTGCCGGCATGACACCAATTGCGCCGCTGAGAGTACAGGTTTGACCAGCTGGTTGGGTGACCACGATGACGCTGTATTCGGCACCCAGGCTTACTTGCGTCGGGAAAAGAAAGGTGCCGTTTTCATTGATGGTAAGTTGCTCGTTACCATTGAGCTGGAGAACTAGGCTGTTCCCATCCAGGAGACCGGTAACTTCTCCACCTACAGAAAATGATTGTTTCGGGGCGAATAACCCGCATGATGTGATTACGAAAACGATAAGGATCGCGGCCACAGTGGATTTTAAACTCTTTGACATCTCGGCCTCCCGGGCGCAAAGTGAATGCTTTTAGTCGCTCTAATACACTTATTATATGCTCTACAGAGAAGATGTCCAGGATAATTGATATTGAGAATTAATTGCGTTTCTGATGTTTTGTTATGTCGCTACGCACCATCGAACAAGGTTGCTGAAGAATTCCGCGTACCAATTTCCTACCTCGACGAGATTGTTTTCAACTGTGTACCGGACTCGCTTGGAACCCCAGTCGACAAAACCGCCGACCCAATGAGGTGCGGAATCGGTCATAAGCGCGGCGGTTCTGCCCTTGCCGGAATTTCCGACGACGAGAAGAGGATCCGCGCTCCCGCTTCTGGTGAAAATGAGATCCGGCTCATATGTAGTTTTGAATCGCTGTGCGTCCAGGATTACCTTGGATTCCGGCTTTGCGGTTACCTGATTATAGCCGCCGATACCTGGCGGTGTGGTGAAAGGAAGACCGTTGGTTATTTCGTGAGGAGTTTTCTGCCTGAGAACGCAAGGATACGGGCAGTTTATCCGATCATCCTGAGTCATCATGGTTACCGGGAGCAGCTCTTCTAGCTCGGATCCGGCATAACCGCCGCCGAAGAAAGACTCCCATCCGCCGATCATGAGAAGACCGGTACCTTTGTGAACCTGATTGATGATGCGATCGCGGTTCTCGTCAGTTAAGGTGTCGCGAAGATAATCGCTCAGGATAAAAAGACCGGCATTCCCGAGATCGATTTTTTCCACGCGTGATTGTTGGTTTGCCTCGGTTATGGAGATTCCGGAGGGGATGTGAATGAACTGAATACCATAGTGGCCCATTACCGCCGCGAGATAACCCGCGGCGCCTTGAAGAGCATCGTCACCGAAATATAAAACCGGTTTTTCCATCTGGGTATTCCTTGAGTATTAGGCCGCCAAGTTAAAAACCATGGGACTGAGATACGGGTGATAATAGCAGAGCGGGTCCTCTGTCGCAATGTATCGTCTCATGTTGACATGCCTGCCGGCCTGAGAGAAACTTAGGTTATGAAATCATTAGAAACAGTAAACATAGGAAATAGCGGATTGGAGTCGTCGCGGCTTGTTCACGGATGCATGCGAATCGTCGGCGATGATACCGCCGATAGTCGGGCAAAAGGAAAAAAGGCGGTTCATGCCGCTCGTGACGCCGGGATAAATCACTTTGATCACGCTGACATTTACGGCGGCGGCAAGTGTGAAGAGCTGTTCGGCGAGATTCTTTCGGAAACGCCGGGAATGCGGGATGAGATTATCATTACCAGCAAGTGCGGTATTCGCAGCAATCCCTCACGATATGATTTTTCGCGAGATCATATCCTGTCATCCGTCGATGGCTCTCTTTTGCGGCTCGGTACAGATCACCTGGATATCCTCCTGCTGCACCGACCGGATTATTTGTTCCGTGCCGAGGAAGTGGCCGACGCGCTTGAAGAACTCCACCGCACGGGAAAGGTCCGTTATTTCGGAGTCAGCAATTTTCGTCCAACTCAGGTATCGCTGCTGCAGGAATACTGCCCGATGGAGCTTATTACGAATCAGGTGGAAATAAATATTCATAACATCGATTCTCTGAATGACGGCACCCTCGACCAATGTCAGGAACTGGGCATTTCTCCGCAGGCATGGTGTCCCCTCGGCGGAGTTGCGTATCCGGCCTGGAGAAATACCTTCAGCGAAGAGGACGAAAAGCGAATTGCTCTTGAGTTTGACAGGCAGGCGGAGAAATATGGTGTTGAAAACTGGGTAATCATGCTCGCATGGCTGCTTGTTCACCCGGCGGATATCTTCCCGATAATCGGCACCACAACACCAGAGCGAATTGCCGCGTCGGTCCGGTCCCTGGAGCTTGAATACAGCCGAGAGGACTGGTATCTGCTGCTGGAGGCGCGAAAC
>JABGPX010000946.1 GCA_018644745.1 Spirochaetales bacterium | reverse complement strand
TACTGCTGCTACTCGCGTTTTCAATAAACCTTCGATGGTTTCCGGCGGTCGGGACCGGTGACAAAGGTAATATTCTTGACCAACTCTATCACTTAATACTCCCGGCCGTTGCCATGTCTATCAGTTGGATTGGGTATATCCAGCGGATTGTGCGGGAAACCCTTGCGGAAACGCTTTCCTCGGAATATGTAAAGACCGCTAAATCTTTTGGAATCCCGCGAAACCGTATCATTTACAAGTACTGCTTGAGGAACGCAATCAAACCGCTGGTAAACATCATCGTAATCGGGTGGGGAGCGATGCTCGGAGGCTCCTTTATCATCGAATCGATTTTCGGACGAAGGGGCTTGGGTCGGCTCGTGCTCGGAGCGCTGCAAGCCAGAGAATATTATGCTGCTCAATGCGGCATTATGATCGCGGTGGTGATCTTCATCTCGGCAGTTATTTTAGCCGACATCGTAAATGCGATTGCAGATCCCAGGATAAGGCTCTCATAATATGATAAACACCAAATCAAAAGAAGGAACTGCAGACAACGGACAACTCGGCATGTGGCGTAACGCTGCAAAGCGTTTGTATTACAAGTTGCGCAAGCAGCAGTGGATTCTGAAGAGTCTGTGGAAGAATCCGATCGGCATGGTAGGTGCCGGGATACTTGCCGCAATGATCTTTTGCGCGATATTCGCTCCTTATATCACCCCGCATAACGCGATCAAGACCGATACGGATCACAGATTTGAGGGGCCTTCGACTACCTACATATTAGGAACTGATTATCTCGGAAGGGGCATATTCAGCCGTATTATCTATTCGGCGCGTACAGTAGTGCCTATGATTTTTGCCGTCGTTTTCTTTGGAGCGACCATTGGAGTAATACTAGGATTGATCGCCGGATTCTTTAGCGGCACGATTCTAGAAAAAATACTCATCTGGATCTTTGATATTATCAGTACCTTCCCGGGGCTGGTACTCGTGCTTGCATTAATAGCTGTCTTCGGACCATCCACCGTCATGCTCGTTTCGATCATGGCGTTCTGGCGAATACCTGGCTACGGTCGAATTGCCAGAACTGAAATACTCTCAATGAAAAATGAAACCTTTATCCAGGCGGCCCGGGCTCTTGGCGCACCAAGACGCAGAATTATTTTTTCCCACATGCTCCCTAACGCCATACCACCCATCATCGTCCTTGCTGGTATGGATCTCGGTGTAGTCGTCATGGGATTGGCGGGTTTGAGCTTTCTCGGCCTGGGAATACAACCGCCTACACCGAGCTGGGGCAGGATGCTCTCGGAGGGATACAGATATGTTCGGCAATCGCCGTGGCCACTGCTCTGGTCATCTATAGTGCTAATAATAATCATGATCGGCTGTTCGCTATTCAGCTCGGGATTACGCGAGGCGCTTAATCCGTCCGAAAGCTATAAAGGGTAATATGTCGACAAGAAATCAGAACAATATCGCCCTGGATATCAGGGACCTTGTAGTACAATACCGCACTCGAAAGGGCATTATAACCCCGGTTGACAAGGTAAGTCTCGACGTACGCCGGGGTGAGTGTCTCGGCATAGCGGGGGAGAGCGGTTGCGGAAAGAGCACTTTGGCTCAGGCTCTAATGAGGCTCCTACCGACCAACTCCAGGATTACCTCTGGGAGCATTTTGTTCGACGGAGAGGATCTGGCCGGTTTTACGGAAAAAGATTACTCGGACCGGATATGGGGAAATCGGATCATAATGATCGGCCAGAATCCCCATGATGCACTCAACCCGGTCTTCAAAGTCGGGAGCCAACTTATCGAGATACTCAAAACCCATCGCAATAATGGCGCGGCTACCGGCAAACAGGCAAAAAGGGAGTACATCGACGAGATAACGAAAATCCTCATCAGCATGGGAATATCGGATATAGACAGGGTGCTGTCAGCGTATCCGCACCAACTGAGCGGTGGGATGAAGCAGAGGGTACTCATCGCCATGGCTTTTTTCTGCGACCCCACAGTCCTTATCGCCGACGAGCCGACGACTGCTCTGGACGCGACCATCGCCGCCCAGGTTATTGCGATGTTCAAGGAGCTCGCGGTGAAAAGCTCGGTATCAATGGTCTACATTACCCACGACATCGCGCTACTCTCGGAGATATCTCAACGCATCGCGGTGATGTACGCGGGAGAGGTGGTCGAACTCGGAGACACCGAACGAATCGTAAAGGCACCGGTGCACCCGTACACCAATGCGCTGCTCAAGGCGCTTCCATCGGCATCCAAGGACAGGCTGAGCACCATACCCGGGCGGGTACCGGACTTTCTCGAAATCGGGGGCGGGTGCCGCTTCTATGCCAGATGCGAACATGCCTCTGAACGCTGCATGAAAAACAGCCCGGAATTCGTCGAAGTGGAGAGTGGTCACTGGGTTCGTTGTTTTACCTATTCAAATCAATTTTCAGCGGAAGAAATATAGTATGTCACTGATTAATGTTGACGATCTGAAAGTCTATTTCTCCGGACAACCTCGTATGTTCGGTCGGAAAAAACACGAGACCGAAGTGGTACATGCCGTCGACGGAGTTACCTTTCATATACTGGAAGGGGAAATACTCAGCCTTGTCGGTGAAAGCGGATGCGGCAAGACAACCACCGGGATGGGTGTGTTGCGTCTGGTTGACGTGTACGAGGGAAGCGTTACTTTTCGAGGCGAGGACATCCTGGCTATGAGCAGCCGGGAACTCCGGCAGTTTCGAAGCAAGGCTCAGATGATCTTTCAGGCGACTATATCGTCACTCGACCCACGCATG
This sequence comes from Spirochaetales bacterium, assembly GCA_018644745.1. The sequence continues at coordinate 93 of JABGPX010000946.1, read as the reverse complement.
ACCGTCCGTGAAATCGTCTCTGAGCCTCTTCGTATCCATGGCATGGCAAAGGACGAGGACAGGATCAACGACCTTGTGATCGAGACCCTCGAT
>JABGPX010000216.1 GCA_018644745.1 Spirochaetales bacterium | reverse complement strand
CAAGTGGCAACGGGTAATCGCAGGTATGATTTCATTCGGTTCACCGCAAAAGGGAAATTTTTCTCTGCTCCAGCCGCTTGACGCAGAGGGTGTATATGGCGGGGCAACACGGTTTTTTCGAAGCACCAATTTCGGAGATAGTTGGAGTCGCCTAAACATGCAGGAGGATGCGGTCGCTTTCTCAGAAGGCGGAACCGGCCCCCTCGTGGCCGGTGTTCACGCCGCGGTGGCGGAGAGACCGGATGGGTCTCTCATCGCGGTTGGGCGTGATACCGACATCGATGGTAAAATGCCAATCAGCATAAGCGTCGATGCTGGGGAAAGCTGGACCTATTCGGCAAGTCCCTTCCCCCCCGTCGGTACCGGTCAGCGGCCCGTATTGCTAACTCTCCGGGAAGGACCTCTTCTCCTCATTTCCTTCACGGACCAATTTAACAAGGATCATAACGGATTCGGTGAATATCCGGGGGATGGAATTGAAGTAGAAGACAGCGCGGGAAGATCACGTCGGCTATTTGGTCTGTTTGCAGCACTGAGTGAAAACGGCGGCACGACATGGCCGGAGAAAAAGCTGATTACAGATAATCGGGAACCTGAATATCTCGAGACAGGAGATTCCGCGCCAAATCTTAAGGGATTTTGGATAGGACCAAATCGCGCGGAGCATTCAGGTTATATGGCGGCAACCCAGACTCCAGACAATACGATTCATGTAATATCGAGCCATTGGTATTATCGGTTCAATATTCAATGGATAAAAACGCCGCCACCGCCCATGTAACTATCGCGTAAGCTCTTGTTCCGCTCGAGAAACAACATCGCTGATAGCTTTGATTTGATCATCCGAAAGCACAGGGTCGGGGTGCTTCCAATGTTCGTTAGCAAAATCCGCGGCTTTCTCTTCTGCAGTATCATTATTCTGCATTTCCGCCGACTCCCAGGGCAGAACCTGAAACATATCTGAGAGAAACAACTCATCCCGAAACATATGCAGCGTGCTATCTTCGGAAAGAAAGTTTCCTCCAGGTCCGACCCTCTTTATCACATCAACGCTTAAGGTCTCTTCATTCACCTCTATTGGTTTAAGCGTTCGCCGCACATACCTGGAGACTTCGGCGTCAATGACAAGCTGTTCAGGCGAAAAGGTTACGGCATTTTCCAGATGGCCCACGGTCCCGATACCAACAGCTCCGGCGAGTACCGGAAACATGGTTGTCATCGCTTTCTCGACCCCGGATTGAACACCAATGCCGCAGCTATCGGTTTTACCACCGTGAACTCCGCTCGGGCAGCCGAGAAACTCCGAGATGAGCTGGACTCTGGCGACAAGCAGCGGGATTCGGTCTGCGCTCGCATACCGGAACAGCCCCGAACTCATATCACAATTAGAAGGAATAATGTCCACGCCTACGACGGCGTCTTCCCGAATGGAATAGGCAAGGACCAATCCGCCGAGAGTTTCGGCTATGCCCATAGCCAGGTTGCCGGCAGCGGTCATAGGAGCTGTCGCGCCGCCGTTCGGCATGGTATCGAGGGTCTGCGGAAACCCCATCTCGATATAGCTGACAAATATATCTGCCATATTTCTATCAAATACTAAAGGGCTTCTTACTTCAGCATATCCGACAAGAATAGGCTCCCGTTTCAAATCGGCTAAGCTGCCTTTTACAATTGTGCCGATTTCGACCAGGTATGGAATATCTTCTTTTTTGAAGGTTTCAATACCGCCAAGTTTGTGAGTATACGTTGCGAGAAGCCCGGCCATTTTCACCGGCCGATGTAGATAAGGTGCATCCTGATCGGAGACAGGCAAACCTGTGTAGGTTATCTCATCAAGCTGATTAACCAAGTTGATCGAACACAAGACGTCATTCTCGGTTGCCTTTCGACGCCGGCCATTCAAATCATAAATATAACAGCAGAAACCGCCGGTGCTCACGGTGTAGTCCTCATGAATTCGATGAGGCTCATTTCTAAATCGTATATGAGAATAACGCACGGCCATCGATTCCGGTATGCGATCGGACCTTTCGTACGCCAATTTCATTTTTTCTACGGCTTTTCGGGTCACCTGACGAGGTATTTTTACCTTCATCGCAGAATCGTCAACTATACATCCGTACTCAGCCATGTACACCAAAGCCTTCTCCGAATGTATTTCCATTCCAACATCAGCAAGAATAGCTAATGACGCTTCAAAGATCTGCTCCATCTGGGGCCACGAAAGTGTTTTTATCGGTTCCTGTAACATATAACCTTATCCTATACGGCTAATACTGCTCCTCGTTCTTCAACTATCTTTCTCACCTCCGTTCCATCGATGTCGCCGGAATCGAGACTTCGATCGGCAGCGATAGCAGCACCGATTCCCGCGGCCTGCCCCATCATCGCGCAAGTGGTAGAAACACGGGCAGATGAAAGCGCGAGTTGATCAGCCGAAAAACAGCGTCCGGCCATGAACAGATTCAAGCCGTCTTTTGCCACAAGGGATCTGAATGGTATTTGATAGGGCGGTACGTATCGTTGATCTTCACTAAGTATGTATGTTCTGCCGTCATCATCCGGCTTATGACCATCTAGGTAATAAACACCGCGGGCGACCGCATCGTCGTGTTTGCATCCTGCTTTGAGATCATCCAAAGTCAGCAAGTAATTACCAGTAATACGCCGGCCTTCGCGAATGCCGATCTTTGGTGAAAACCGCGCGACCCTCCAGTAGTCGCTGTTAAACCGCCGGAAGTATTCTAACACCTGCATCGACCTCCGCCGTGCGCGTATCTCCGCCGCGGTTAGGCTTTCGGTATCGGTGGAATCAAACATCGGTATTTTGATCTTTACGGCCTTTCTCGTATGATACAAAGTGCGATTAGGGCTGGTCATCGGCA
>JABGPX010000944.1 GCA_018644745.1 Spirochaetales bacterium | reverse complement strand
ATGATCAGTGCTGGAATAGTCCTCGGGATTGGTTTCAGTTTCTCAATACCGCGATTGTCACTGATCAGTTCGGCAATCTCAGTATCAAAAAAAACTTCCCGGGATTGCAGGCCTGTATGGACCGTCGAATAAAATGTATCTAACTCTCTATTGTAAACATACACCGAGTGGATAGAAGCGGTGCTGTGCAGCTGTAACCGTATCCAATCCAAGATATTTACGGCGGACCATAGATCGAGATCGTCGTCGAACATAAGCGAGGATGCAAGATTGCCTGAGAAAAGAGTGGTCGCAAAAATTTTAGCTGAATCATTGAGATAGTTGAAGCTGTAACTCACCTGCTTCAATATCTTTCTGTCTGAATTTTCTATGAGCGAAGCAATATGGCGCTCATAACTAAAACTTAAAACTAGGGATAACAAAGTAACAAGAAATACGCCGAGGATTGAAAAGCTCAAGAGTATCCTGATATATAAGCTTTTACGGAGATTCGCATGCTTTTTCATAGATGGTTAAGCAATTATCTATAGATTCTGAACGAATGTAAAGAATTCAACACTTTACAGATCACCCTCGCGGCCATGAAAATGCAATATGCCAGCGAAAAAAAGCAGCTTCACAAGCAACTTCATGAAGAACATAGAATTTACCCTCATGGCGCTGCCTGCATTGATATTCCTCTTTATATTTAATTATCTTCCGATGGCCGGCATAATCATTGCGTTTAAGAGATTCAGAGTAAACCTCGGTTTCTTCAAAAGCCCCTGGGCCGGTTTCGACAATTTCGATTTCTTCTTCAAGTCTCAGGATGCATGGAGGATTACGAGAAATACTCTCGCCTACAACGCTACCTTTATAGTGATCGGCCTGATAGTCTCGGTTACCTTCGCCCTGATGCTGTACGAAATCAAGCGGCGCGGAGCGGTTAAAATCTACCAGACAGTGTTCTTCTTTCCCTATTTCCTTTCCTGGGTTGTAGTCGGCTACACACTCTACTCCTTCCTCAATATGCGTTACGGAATTCTGAACAATCTCATCGTTTCTCTAGGCGGTCAGGAAATGATGTGGTATACGACTCCTGCGTATTGGCCACCGATTCTGGTATTCATGAATCTCTGGAAAACCATCGGTTATTTCTCAGTGATCTATTACGCGGGACTAATGGGTATCGATAAGGAGATGTTCGAGGCGGCAACAATCGATGGGGCCTCAAAAATGCAGACTATTAGGCATATTTCGATCCCCATGCTGTCCCACCTGATGATGGTTCTTGTTATTCTGCAAATTGGCAGAATTTTCTACGCCGACTTCGGCCTATTCTACCACCTGCCGAAAGACATCGGCCTTTTGTATAAAACAACTGATGTAATCGACACGTATGTTTTCCGGGCATTACGGGTTACTGGAGATATCGGCATGGCTTCGGCGGCCAATTTCTACCAGGCGTTGATGGGATTTCTACTGGTAATAACATCAAATTTAATTGTTCGGAAGGTCAGCTATGAACATGCACTTTTTTAGAATTGAGGGACGGGTACATTGATTGAAAATCGGCGATCACGCCTGCTCGGAAATGGGATAATTCACACGGTGTTAATCGTATTTTCACTTCTCTGCATCATTCCCCTCTGGGCTGTTGTATCGATTTCATTTACCGCCGAGAGTTCGATTTCAATTGACGGATATGCCCTTCTTCCCAAGGTTCCATCCATTCTTGCATACACCTATATCTTCAAGAATCCCGATCAGATCCTTCGATCATATCTTGTCAGCATTGTCGTAACCGCTCTTGGCACTTTCCTTGCTTTATTTACCGTATCTCTCCTGGCCTTCCCTCTTTCACGCACAGACTACCGGTATCGGAGGCCGATTACATTCTATGTGTTTTTCACCATGCTCTTTAACGGCGGCTTGGTTCCCTGGTACATTCTCATCTCCAAATATCTCGGACTGAAGAATTCTATATTGGTGCTTATCCTGCCGTATCTTGTGGTGCCATGGTTCGTGCTTCTTCTCAGAACCTTTTTCAAACAGCTCCCGCTTTCACTCTTCGAATCGGCAAAGATTGACGGCGCAAGCGAATTCCGCTGTTTCTTCCAGATCCTCCTGCCGCTATCGAAGCCGGCGTTAGCCACCATAGGCCTCTTCATGTGCCTTAACTACTGGAATGACTGGTGGCTGCCGCTTCTATATATCGACGTAGAAAGTCTCGTACCGCTCCAATATATGCTTTCGAGGATGATGGCAAACATCACCTTCCTCACTACTCAGATGACTAATACGTCTATCACCATTGATCTGAGCGATCTGCCGAATGAGTCCGCAAGAATGGCTATGTGCGTATTAGCGGCGGGACCGATGTTGTTTATTTTCCCGTTTTTCCAGAAGTATTTCGTAAGGGGATTAACTGCGGGGTCTTTGAAAGGATAGAACTTTGTTTTAAGCCGGGTCGATGATCCGGATAATAATATTAAGGAGGGAGGAACAATGAAAAAAATCCTCTGTACACTGGTCATTTTGGTGATGCTCTCAGGGCTTGCTATTGCGGCCGGCAACGACGAAGGGACTTCCGGCGACGCTTTGAATGACGTCACAATAAGCTGGTACTACCCAGGAAACTACCCGCAGAACGATCAGGACACCGTATTCGACGAGTTTAACCGACTGCTGAAAGAGAAGATCAACACCACGATTGACTTCAAGACCATTGCGTGGGGCGACTACAACCAGAAGATGCAGGTTATAATTGCCGCCGGTGAGGAGTACGACCTGTGCTATACGGCAAACTGGATAAATAACTATCACCACAACGTCGCAAAAGGTGCTTTCGTGCCGCTTGATGATCTACTTACCGAATATGCGCCCGGACTCTGGGCATCGGTTCCGGAGA
>JABGPX010000690.1 GCA_018644745.1 Spirochaetales bacterium | reverse complement strand
GAAGAAACAGTCAGATAGACTACGATCTGCTGGTAACCGAACTCGCGGAACGCTTCCTTAGGAATAAAATTCGAGAGTCGAAGAACAGTAACGGCGAACCTTGGCTGCTTTACTGCGGATATATTAATCCGCATTTTCCCCTGATCGCTCCTAAAGAGCTTTTCGATCTCTACTACAATGATGATTTACCCCTTCCGGCCACGAGAAACGAACCGGCCGCTTCTCAGCACCCCGCGTTACGCCGCCTCAGGCATTGGTTACGTCAGGATGAAGCCCTGCCGGACGATCTCACGCGGAAGGCTCTTGCCTCCTATTACGGCCTGATAACTTTCACGGATCAGCTCATAGGTAGACTGATTGATCTGGTTGACTCGGGCCCGCTTGCGGAAAATACGGTGGTCATCTACACCAGCGACCACGGTGAGATGGGAGGGAATCACGGCATGTGGCAGAAGCAGTGCTTTTATGAGCAGTCGGTAAGAGTTCCGCTTATAATGCGAATGCCGGAAAAGCTGGCTGAGCAGAACGGCATAGCCGCCGGAATGCGAATCCGCGAAAACGTAAGTCTTGTCGATATCGCGCCGACGCTGCTTGAGCTTTCGGGATGTCGGGAGCCATCCTACGTCGAGGACGCATTTAACGGCGAAAGTCTTCTCAAAGTGGCGCGTGACGGCGGGTACGGCCGACGGGCGGTTTTCAGCGAACACCACGCCATGGGGGCTGTCAGCGGCCGTTTCATGGTGAAAAAAGGAAACCTCAAATACAACTATTACGTAGGGGAGGGACCGGAGCTCTTTGATCTCGCAGCGGACCCCGATGAAGTCCACGACTTGGCAAAAGCCGGCGAGAACGAGGAGGCCATGAAGGACATGCACAGCGAACTGCTGAAAATTTGCGACCCGGATTATGTAGATAACTGCGCCAAGGAGAATCAGCAGGTAGAAGGGGCGGCCAGGGGTTATATACGCGGGCACAACGGTCATCGCCTTTTTCGAAAGGGGCGTCCGCGATGAACGGCAGACCCAACATTCTTCTCATCGTGAGTGTCGAATACGCGGCGGCGAAAGCTAATCAGCGGATCACAGGACACAATCGCGGCCATGTGAAAAAGACGAGGCGGCCGGAGTGACCGCGGGAAAACGGAATGTAATATTGATCTTTACCGACGAACTCAGAGCAGACGCTCTCGGCTGTTTCGGTAATGCGGTTGTACAGACACCGAACATCGACCGCCTGTCCGCTGAGGGCGTTACATATCGCGACTGCATGGTTACGCAAGCCACATGTACTCCATCACGGGCCTCCATTCTTACCGGTGTTTACCCTTCAGCTCTGAAATCCCGGATGGTCGGATGCAACACTCCGGACGACGAGCGATTTCTGCCTCGGGTGTTCAGGAATACGGGTTACCACACCGCATCAATCGGTAAAATCCATCTTGTGCCCCAGAAAGACGAATGCGCCGTAGTTGAATCCACTCGTACCGGCGATGAGTATGACTACTACGGCTTTCGGCACGTAGACCTCGTGGATGGCCACGGCGACCGATGTCATGGAAACCTTTACTCCCCGTGGGTCGAGGACACTGTACCCGGCTATCGGGAAAAGCGAGCCGGGAAAAAGCAAACCCGCGGCGGAGCAGGTCTGCATAAACGAATTCGCAAATGGGATTATCCGGCGGAAGTGCACTCCAGCAACTATATAGGGGCACGGGTAACCGAATTCCTGAAAAAGTCGGCATTGAAGCCCGAGCCGTTCTTCCTGCACGTCTCCTTCCCCGACCCGCATCACCCGTTTACCGTACCCGAGCCGTATGCCTCGATGTATGCGGTGGAGGATTTACCCGGTCCGATTCCATCGGTCATGGAATCAGAAAACTGCCCGGAATTGCACAAGAGCATCTTCCACGGCGGCGGGATGCCGCATGACCGCGTTACCGGCACGCCTTCGGACAACTACGCTGCATACTCAGAGGACGATTGGAAAGAGGTAAAGGCTATTTATTACGGAATGATCAGTTTAGTCGACTACAATGTCGGCCGTATCCTCAACGCTCTCGAAAACACCGGCCAAGCCGGAAATACCCTCGTCGTATTCGTATCAGACCATGGCGATTACCTGGGCGACCACGGATTACTCGGTAAAGGACTTCACTACGACTCATCGATTAGAACTCCTCTCATCTACCGAGGACCCGGAGTATCGAAGAATCTCTCCATCAATTCGATCGGCTCTACGATAGACATCACGCCGACGGTACTCGATTGGGCCGGTGTGGAAGAACCCGAGGCCCTGCAGGGGATAAGTCAACTCGCCGCGCTGAACGGCGAAGGATCAACTCACCGCAGCGCGGCGCTCACTGAAAATGATGATGATCTTGGCAGTCTGAAAATGCGCACCGTTACTACCGCGGAGTGGAAGATGGTAAGGTACGCAGGGTCGGAGGAAAACGAGCTGTATAATCGAATAGACGATCCGGATGAGATGCGAAATCTGTGGGGGGACACTGCCTATGCACCGGTGGTCTCGGAACTGAATGAGATACTTATTGAGGAACTTATGTGCAGCTTCGATCAGGCGAACGGCAGGGTACAGAATCCAAAGCCTGATATCGTTAAGTGGGTCCCTAAAAGATTTGATATGAGGAGCACGCCGTGAGTACAGTGCCGAATATTTTGTGGATATGCACCGATCAGCAGCGTTACGACACCATCCGTTGCCTGAACAACCGGCATATCAATACTCCGAACCTTGACCGCCTCTGCGCCGAAGGGACCGCTTTTACCAGGGCGTACTGCCAGAGCCCAATCTGCAGCCCGTCGAGGGCCAGTTTTCTTACGGGTCTCTATCCCGGGTATGTCGGTGTAAACAGAAACGGCCTCCGGGATTTTCCGG
>JABGPX010000942.1 GCA_018644745.1 Spirochaetales bacterium | reverse complement strand
CGCGCCTTCTCTCGACGGGCAAACACAATCTGAGGCGCCAATTCAGCCGGTAATGCCGGACATGCAGAATTTCAACGCCCTTCTTTCGAGCGAATATTCTCTGCGGCAGATTATACTAAAAGAAGAGGAAATTCCTGAAGGTTTGGGCTGCCTGATAATCGCCGGTCCATCCGAGAGGCTGTCAGATTACGATTTGTTTAAAATTGATCAATTCCTCATGAAAGGCGGCTCGCTGGCTTTCTTTCTCGACTCTCACAGTATATATATACCTCAGTCATCTCAATACGGACAGAGCCAGGAACCGGCGTATATTCCGCGAAATACCGGTCTCGAGGAACTCCTTACTCACTATGGAGTAACCCTGGAAAAAGGATTTGTCCTTGATGAAGCGAGCTTTGTTCAGCAGCAGAGAGCTTCCAACGGCGGAGTTGTAGAAACGCCAATTTATTACGCACCGATCATCTCCGAAGAATATATCAGCGATAACCTGATATTCATGTCGAACATTCCTGAGCTCATTACCTTATATTCGGCTCCCTTAACTCTGTCTCCTGATTTAGCCAAAGGTATTTCCGCCAGCGAGGTATTCTCCTCATCCCCGGCTGCATGGGTGATGGCGGAAGATATCAATCTTATGTATCCACAGCTCATACAGCCGCCCCCGCCGGATATGCAGGAAACTGTTTCGCTCGCTTACGTGCTCGATGGTACTTTCACAAGCTATTATGCGGGTAGAAAAGCTCCTGAGCCGGAAATTGCAGAACAGGAAGAAGAACCGGAGGCAACCGCCGGAGCAGTTTCATCTGAAGACCTCAACATAACTCAGGAGGTTCTTGAAGAAGGATCAGGAAGGATCTTTGTCCTGGGTACGTCAGCGATTCTCGGCAGCAATGTTCTAGACGCTGAAGGCAGATCGGGAAATGGACTGTTCATTCTCAACCTCTTTGACTATCTGAACGGCAGAGAGGACAACGCGATTATGCGCACAAAAGGCGTCAGTTATGTTCCGCTCAAAGATACCACTCCGCAGTTAAGGTCTTTCATTAAGACATTTAACATCGCAATATTACCCGTACTCGTGGTAATCGCGGGGCTGCTTGTTCTGGCGGGAAGAACCGCGAGGCGAAAAAGGCTCGAGTTTTACTTCAGTGGCCGCAAAAGCGGAGTCGCAGGAGGATCAGCTGATGAATAAGAAGAAGCAGACCCGAAGCACCATTATAATGTACGGAGTATTCGCCGCGGTTGCCGTTGCGCTGGTCCTTTATATCGTATTAAGACGGCCGGACCGCATGCAGTACGGGCTCCCGGAAATAACGCAGGTAGCAGCCGAATCTATCGATTTCATTCGCATCCAGGGAGCCGATGAAGCTTCCTTCGAACTCATCAGAACCGGCGAGAGCTGGAAAATACAACCCGGCGACTTCCGGCCCGACCCGGACGCGGTCAAGGACATGATCGAATCGTTAGTAGATCTCAAGCTAACCGATCTTGTTTCCACCTCATCATCTTATGTCCGCTATGAACTAGATGAAGTTGGGAGAATACGCATCAATGCGTCGAGTACCGGCGAAACTGTGCGGGAGTTTGATCTTGGGAAACGCGCTCCTTCATATAATCATACATATCTAAAGCTTGGTTCGGATCCCAACATCTATCAGGCAGCTACCGATATGCGGCGAATCTACGATAGAACGGTACAGGATATTCGGGACAAGAATGTGCTGTCTTTTATAAAAGAAGAGGTGGTTAAGCTTGGAGTGACCCTAAAAGACCGGGATTTCCGCTTATTCAAAGCAGCGTCGACCGTCGGGTCGTCCGGCGCTGCCTCCGACTCCGCCGCGCCGGCGGTTGTCTGGAACTCTTCGGATGAAAGCCTATGGCCGGCGGAGAAAGTAGATGAATTGCTCGATAGGCTTGATGATCTTACCTGTACCGAGTTCCTGATTGACAAAGATATCGATTTGGGGCCGGCATTGCTGGTACTCGATATCCAGGATCAGGAAGACAATTCCTTTTCTCTCTTTGGAAAAGACGAAACAGGTTACAAGGCGCGCAGCTCTCAAACCCCTTACGCGTTCTATATATCAATATGGCAGGGCGACAACATACTCGAGCCTTTCACTGACGGGGAACCGGATGATCAGTAATTACATCACCAGGGCGCAAGCCGGAGAGTCGGTATTCATAACTGATGTACGGGAAGCATTTTCAACCTCGTTAGATAAAGAGACAGTAAAGTGCCTTCTTTCGCTACCGGATGGCCAGCATACAAAGTTTTTTAAGATACCAATTCCCTCACTTACAGAGCCGGATGAGAACGAGATGAAGTTCATCAAGGATTATATCAACGCGGAAGTATATAACCACCTGACTACCCTTGGCGGATTAAAGCTGGATGTTTATATAAACGAAAATAACGGCTGGTTGAGCAAGATAATGAGAGGACTTCCCGACACCTTTGGAATAGGGAAATCAAGAGACGCCCGGAGCGGTTTTGGTAGAATCACCAATGTTTCCGACCGTATGCTCAACGCACTGTATCCTTCTGATTCCGCCGCAGAAATAAAAGCTTTCGAACTGAAGATACACAATAAAACCGCTTTCCCCGGTTTGCCGAAGCCTTATAAGTTTCAGGCGCCTGCGACGACGGTCTTCTCCGATGTAACACAGAATATCCAAGACAAGGTTATATGCGGGTTGGATATCGGCGGAACCGATATCAAAGCTGCAATAGCCTATCGAGGATCCCTTGCCGGCATGAAGGAATACGACTGGAATCCGGCTGTATACGGAACCGCGGAAGAGCTCATTCATCCAATCCTGGCCATTGTACGGCTTCTCAGGGCTCAAATATCTTATTTGGACAAAGCAAAGGCCACCGGCATCGCCGACGAAAGCCTC
>JABGPX010000570.1 GCA_018644745.1 Spirochaetales bacterium | reverse complement strand
CAGAAGACGTTTTTGGCGTTCGGAGAACGATCTCGATAAGGAACAGGCCTATCAGACCCTCTACTCGGCTATATTGAAACTTGTTCATGTTGCTGCTCCGTTTGTCCCGTTTATCACGGAAGAAATTTACAGCAACCTTAAAAAGGGCAGCGATCCTGAGTCTGTTCACCTTGCAGATTATCCGGTTGCGGATCCGGCCCGCCGGGATATTGATCTTGAGTTCAAGATGAAGGTTACCCAGACGACTGTCTCGATGGGGCGCGCGCTTCGGTCAATACATTCTATTAAAACCCGTCAGCCTCTCAAGGCACTGCATCTCGTAACTCGCGATCAGAGCGAGAGAACAGTTCTCCGCGAAATGGAAGACATCATTCGCGAGGAACTCAACGTAAAAGAGGTTATTTTCCGAGAGAACGAGGAAGACCTCGTCGAGTTCAGCGCCAAGGCGAACTACCGGGTACTCGGTAGAATCCTTGGGAAGGATATGAAGGCCGCGGCGAAACGTATCGAAGAACTCAGCAAGGATGAAGTCCTCACCCTGCTCGACGGAGGAACTCTTTCGATCGACCTGGGACCGCGAACCCTTGATTTGAATCAGGAGAGCGTCATCGTCCAACGTCAGGAAAAGGAAAATCTGAAAGTACTGAACGAAGGATCTCTTACTGTTGCTCTTGATCCGGAAATCTCTGAAGATTTGTACCGCGAAGGTCTTGTTAGAGATATCGTGCGGAGTATTCAGAATCTTCGAAAGGATCGAGGGCTTGATGTTACGGATCGTATTGTTTTGTACGTTCACGGCGATGACAGTATTCGGTCGGCGGTTGAAGAGTTTCAAGATCACCTAATGGAGGAGACGCTTTCTGTTGCCTGGGAGTGGAAGAGCACAAATAATGGCCTCAAAATTGACTGCGGCAATGAAAACTGTGTCATCGATCTTGAAAAAGCGAAGTAAGCCTCTAGAATCAATCGGGATTTTAGTTATTGTTTTGATCCCTTTCCTCACCGGTTGCGCCACCGTTTCAAAATATGCGGAGTACGGGACGGTTTCCGGTCCTGCCGCGCTATTTGATGGTGATATATTCATTTTTGCGGACATACAGGCGTGTTATAATTTGGCAGCCCTTGCGCTCTCGAAGGATGGAGCATCAAGCAAGCAGATTGAAAAAATAGCCGCCGGAACACAATACCTGTATGCGGCCGTGTCGGGAAATTCCACGGAGGAAGTTACTCTATCGGGCGCCGTCGCCGGGGCATTCCCTTCCGGCCTCCTGAGATTGGGATTGAGCTTCGATCGAGACTGGCGTGCGCGGCGGCCGCGGGTAAATCCCCAAACAGCAAGATGGTGGAAGTACAATGCCTCCGGCTTTCAGATTGCAGCAATCGGTTCCGAGATGCTCTTCTTTTCTACTTCTGATCTATCACCATTGCTGGAGCGAGCCGCTGCGGGCGATGCAGCAGAAAACTACGCCACCCAGATTGTCGGCAAATGGGCGGAAGAGCGGGATTTTATTGTATTCCTTCGCGACCCGCTGTCCGTCCTACCTACTGAGATTCCTTCCGTTATGATGAAGGGAAGCACTGCTTTGGTATTGGGAAGCGTCGAAGAGGAAGCTGTGCGGCTGGATCTTCTCCTCGAGTTTGATTCGGACAGCCAGGCACGGATTGGCGGCCTTCTGTTGAGAACTCTGATTCTTGCGGAAAGTAGGAATGGGGCCGATTCTCCGCTGTTCAGCGCGAGGGTACGAGTTGAAGGCACAACGACGGTTCTTGAGTCCGTGATTGTGAAAAATGAAATAGTCTTGGATTTTTTAGGCACAACTCTAGATGGTTATGGAGATATACAGTGAAAGTCGGGCTGGTTGATTACGACGCTGGAAATCTCAGAAGCGTGGAACTCGCTCTGGATCATCTCGGCGCGAAGTACGTAGTGTCGCAAGACCCAAAGGACTTGGCGGATTTAGATAGATTGATTTTTCCAGGTGTTGGCGAAGCGCGGTCTGCTATGGATGTGCTCAAGGCAAAGAATCTGGATGTTATGATTCAGGAGTTCGCTGCGAGCGGTAAACCTTTGCTGGGGATCTGCCTGGGCTGCCAGATACTCATGACCTTATCAGAAGAACGGGAAACCGGTTGTTTAGATATTTTCCCCGGCAAAGTAAGAAAATTCCCAAAAGGAACCGGGCTGAAGATACCCCATATGGGCTGGAATCAAGTTTGGCACAAGGGCCGACATCGAATTTTCGACGGCATACCGGACGGCGTCTCTTTCTATTTTGTTCACTCTTACTATGTTGAATGCGGCGAGGAGGATCTGGAAATTTGTACCACCGACTACGGCCTGGATTTCACCTCCGGAATAGCCCGAAAAAATGTAATTGCCTTCCAATTTCATCCTGAGAAATCGGGGGAATACGGCCTGAAGCTGCTGGATAATTTCCTTCAAATGGAGGATTTCTAATATGCTCGAAAAACGCATAATTATTTGCCTCGATGTTCGCGAGGGAAAGACGACCAAAGGCATAAAATTTGAAGGTAATGTTGATATTGGCGACCCGGTTGCGATGGCCCGAGAGTATTATGAGCAGGGCGTTGATGAACTGGTCTTTTATGATATTACCGCCTCCTCGGAAAAACGTGGAATAATGATCGATGTTGTCCGTCGGGTAGCCGAACAGATTTTCATTCCTTTTTCGGTAGGCGGAGGAATTGGATCGACCGCCGATATGCGGTCGGTACTTCTGGCCGGTGCGGAGAAGGTAAGCGTGAACTCCCAGGCCGTCCGACGCCCGGCAATTATCGAAGAGGGTGCCGCGCTTTTCGGAAGTCAATGCATCGTACTCGGAATGGACGCCGCCAAGGATGAAACCATGGCGAATGGATACCGGGTGGTGATTAACGGCGG
>JABGPX010000981.1 GCA_018644745.1 Spirochaetales bacterium | reverse complement strand
CGGAAAAGCCGCATGTTGAGCTGATAACAAAACGCCTCGCCGACGCTGGCTATGACTGCGGACTTTCCGGAAAGCTTCACATAGCCTCTGCCTGGAACGGGCGCGAGAAACGAACCGATGACGGTTACCGGGAGTATCACTATAGTCACGCGCCTACCCAGGGTGTAACGATTCAGGCGAACGATTACGTCGAATGGGTGCGCGAACAGGGCAGGTTCGACGAAGTTTTCGACATGAGCAGATACAATGCGGAAACCCACGGCGGCTGCAGATATCACCGGAACATTCCTGCGGAACTCCATCAGACCTCCTGGTGCGCGGATCGGGCAATCGATTTCATTCGTGAACATGCCGAGGGAGGAGAGCGGCTAAGGCAGCCGTGGCTGTATAGCGTAAACATCTTCGATCCGCATCCCGCCTTCGACGGCCCGCTGGAATACGAAAGCCGGTACGACGCCGAATCACTCCCTTCCCCGCTGTACAGGGAAAGTGATCTGCTCCTCCAGGAACGCTTGACCGGCGCTTTTTTTCAAAAGCAGCCGGTAAGTCCCGGTCCTCGGCAGCAGAGAAACAAGGCAAATTATTACGGGATGATAGAGTTGATCGATGAGAACGTCGGCCGTATGATCGAAGCCCTCGAGCAGACCGCGCAGCGTGAGAACACCGTGGTGATATTCACCAGCGATCACGGTGAGATGCTTGGCGATCACGGTCTCGGCGCCAAGGGAGCACGGTTTTACGAAGGCGCGGTCCGGATACCGCTGATATTCTCATGGCCCGGCCGGTTCAAAGAGGGGCTGAAGGTTGACGGTCTGACTGAACTGAACGATATTGCGCCTACTATTGCCGAATTCGCAGGCCTGCCGGCGTTGAAGAGCCACGGTAATTCGCTCGTGCCGATTTTGGCCGGCGACGCAGATCCCGGTCGGAATCACGACTACGTCCGTTGCGAGTATTACGACGCTCTGGACATGAAAGCACCGAATGCCTTTGAAGAACACTCCGAAACATGGGCAACCATGTACCGCGAAGAGAGATGGAAACTCATCATATATCACGGCCTAAAGTACGGTGAATTGTACGATCTTGAGAATGATCCTGGTGAGTTTGAGAACCTCTGGGAAGACTCGTCGGTAAGTGACACGAAGACGGATCTAACCGCCAGAAGTTTCGATTCATCGGTCCGGGCAATCGACATCGGTCCGCAGCTTATCGGGAGATATTAAATCTCGACACGTCGACCGGGTTCAGGGGATCGAGACCGGCGGGCAGCACGTGGCACTGTTGCGGCTTGACGACGGCGTACCGGGCGTATCTGCCGCCGACAGAAGGCGTGCGCGGGCGTCTGTTCTCGCAAATGGGACGGCTGCGGCGGCATGAATCGTACGCCGATAGCGAGTTGTCCGGTCCCGCGTTTGCCACTATGATATACTCAATTCTACGGCAGTGTCAGGAGAGACCGATGAAAGAGAATAACCCCCACATACTTATACTCATGCCCGATCAGATGCGGGCCGATTCTATGGGCTGCGCCGGACATCCGCGAATTCAGACACCAACTTTCGACAGACTCGCCGCGGAAGGCATGCGGTGCACTGACGCACACACAGTTTCGACAGTCTGTCTTCCTGCCCGTATCTCGTTTATTAACGGCACATATCCCCATAACCACGGTATGTGGTACAACCGCGGGGAGCTGCCGGCTAACTACCCGACCTTCTTTTCCCGACTGCGCGACGCCGGATATTACACGGCGACTATCGGCAAATCACACTACTGGAGCCATCAGAATACTACTCATCTGCGGGACGGAGAACCGTATATGCGGAACCTCGGCTTCGAGTATATTCGCGAGGTCGGCGGTCCCCGGGGAACTTATGCCTGCGACTCGTGTTACACCGACTATCTGAAGGAAAAGGGGCTTTACGACCTGTTTGTAAGTGATACGAAGGAACGGGTTCGCGATCCTTCAATTACCAGGCCGTCGCCGTTTAATCAAGAGGATCACATGGACGGTTACGTCGGAAGGCAGGCAGTAGATTTTGTCGACAACTGCTCGGGAGATCGGCCGACGTGCATGTTTGTTGGATTTCCGGGACCCCACGACCCGTGGGACGCGCCGGACAGGTTCGCTTCGATGTACGATCCTGCAGAATCTCCGCCGCCGATACCTTTTATCGAACATCCGGAAACCGTACCGGCCAACGTGTCGGGTAAAGATGACTTTGAAATCCGGGAGGACATGACATCCGATACATTCGCATCAATCCGGGCGAACTACGACGGCAAAATTTCCTTTATCGATTACATGTGCGGCGAGATACTCGAGGCGTACCGGCGCCGCGGATGGCTCGATGATCTACTGGTTGTCTTTTTATCGGACCACGGGGAAATGGCTGGTGATCATGGAAGGGTTTATAAGCGTATCTTCTATGAATCGGCTCTGCGGATACCGTTGATTATACGATGGCCGGGTAGAATTCCTGAAGGTGCCGTCTGCGAGGCAATGGTCGAGAACATAGATGTCTGCCCCGGAATCCTGGATGCCATAGGAGTCGAGCAGCTGCAGATGTCCCTCGGCCAGTCGATTTGGCACCTTGCCGGTAATCCGGGAGCCGATCACCGGTCTGAAATACTTAGCGAGGTCTACTTCGGCGGTTCGAGAAACACCATGCTGAAAACCCGGCACTTCAAGTATGCGATGGATCAGGAAGGTTCGGGATACATGCTGTATGACATGGAACGGGACCCGGAGGAGCAGCATAACCTGATCGGCGACCCGAAGGCACGGAAAACAGAACTCGATATGAGAGACGCGCTGCTGCGCAGACTTACCGCCGGCACTTTTGTCATGGAGAGCGTGAATCACTAAAGCCGGCAGTGTCGGACAGCTTAATCCGTTTTTAAG
>JABGPX010000724.1 GCA_018644745.1 Spirochaetales bacterium | reverse complement strand
CCCTCCGTACATTGTTCGGTCGGCAGAAGGCCGGATATCGCACACACCTGCCGCGTGAGAATGCCGTTTTCGGGAACCGGAAAATCGCGATACGGTAGATCCTCATGAATGTCTTTCATGTAGGAAACCCAAACCGGCCCCGCGGCGAGTGCACCTGTCTGGTAGCGGCCGAGGGAGTTGCCGGGTATTACAAAACCAAACCAAACCGCGGTAGTTACAAATGGAGAATACCCCACCGTCCAGGCATCAGACCAATTATCGGTAGTGCCTGTCTTGCCGGCCATCGGAATAGGACCGAGCCCTCCTGCCTCCGCCACTCTTCTCGCCAGAGTACCACGCGTAACCGTGCTTTGGAGAAGATCCGTCATGACATAGGCCGTCTGAGGGGATAGCTGGTTTTTCCTTTTTGATAGAGCCTGCAGAACCTCCTTCTCATTGTCATAAAAGACGGTTCCATTACGGTCTTCTATATACCGGATAGCAAAAGGCTCAATGCTCTTTCCGCTACGGGCAAACACTGCATACGCGCTTGCCATCTGAAGCGGGGAAGTGCCAAATGTCCCGAGTCCGATTGGAAATACGCGGGGAAATGACAGTCTATCGCCGGCTTTCTCCTCTAAGCCCAAAAGCGCGGCAATACTTGCTATTGCCCTCTCAAGACCGAGGAGCTCGAGAACTTTGATTGACGGGACGTTCATTGAGTTTGACAGAGCCCATCGCACCGAAACAGGTCCGCTCCACGCGCCCAGAAAATTCTCCGGGGTATACGGCGGATTTATATCGCTGTAAAAAACCGCAGGTGAATCATAGAACATGGTTGAAGGCGTTATCGTACCCGCTTCGATCCCCGCGGCGTAATACAGAGGTTTTGCGGATGAGCCCGGAGAAACCCGGGAATCCACAGCAAGATTGAAAGAGAGAGACGCAAAGTCGCTCCCGCCGACCATCGCCAGGATGTACCCATTTTCATTATCAAGAGTAACGAGCGCGCCCTCTACATCCTCACGGCTCTCTTCGTCCCGCCTTTCCAGGCGATACTCCGATACGACCTGGTAAAGGAACTGATCACCGAGAATCAATGAAACCGCTTCCATCGATTCCATCAATTTTTCCTCAAACAGCGTAAAGGCATCTCTCTGATTTGTCTCTTTCGTTATATCCAATCCATCAATAGAAAAAGTCAATCCAAGCAGCTCAGCGAGAGGCACAAGCGATCTCTCAGCATCGACAGTGGCCCTGTTTTCCACATCCCGGTATACAGCATTCAGCTGATCCCGCGCTTCGCCGACCTCTGCCTCCGCGGCTCTCTGATATTCTAAATCAAGAGTAGTGTGAATGATGTAACCATCCCGGTAGAGATCGTTCGGTCCATAGAATTTGGCCTCGAACGCACGGCGCACATATTCGCTGAAATATGGTGCCTCATCATAACGCTCGGTATATGCGGTGCTAAGATTCGAACGGGTCAGATCATAGGACCGCCAGAACTCGTCAAAGGAACTGTCTGCATCCTCTCGAGAGGCATAACCCAGGTCTACCATCGCGTCCAGAGTTGCTCTCTGTACTATTTTTGCACGGTTCGGATTACGCAGCATTGAATTTATTCGGGCCAGCTGCACCACCAGCATTGCAGATTCCGCCAAGCTGACATCACGGGCTGAATGACCAAAATAAAACTGCGCGGCGGCTTCGACACCATAGGTTCCATGACCAAAGCTACTGAAGTTAAAATAAATCTCGATTATTTCATCTTTTGTTTTCTGCCGCTCGAGTTGAATAGACCAGAAAAGCTCCTTGAGTTTTCTTCCAATGGTTTCATCTTCCCGATCCTCGTACAGGTTTCCTGCTACCTGTTGGGAGATAGTACTTCCTCCGGAGAAATAGTTCCCCGTGATGATGTTCCATGCGGCGCGAACAAAGCCCTTTACGCTGAAGCCAATATGGCGATAAAAAGTTCGGTCTTCCTTCGCTATAAGAGCGTATACAAGATCCATGGGAAGCTCATTGAGCTTAACTATCTCCCGCTTTTCCTCGGCAAAATAGCTAGAGATGAGTTTGCCTCTTCTATCAAGAAGCAGAGAAGGCAAGGCAGGCGTGTATGCCCCGATATCGAGTTGACGTTGAACATTTCTCGTTTGGGCGAGAAAGATACCTGTTGCAGCTCCGATCGCGACGGCCGTAAAAACCGCTAAGGTTAAAAGCAGTTTCAGCCTGCGAAATTGCCGACGCGTATTCAGCATGAAGGCATTATAAACAGATTACCGCAAGGTTGTCCCTGCTCTTAAAAATCTTCGAGTTTCTTGAAAATGGTGACCCCGTTGTGCCCGCCGAATCCTAATGAATTGGACATGGTTACCTTTATTTCACCGGGAACGCCGACATTCGGCACATAGTCGAGATCGCACTCCGGATCCGGCTCGTTTAAGTTAATCGTCGGAGGAAAGAATCCGTCCCTCATCGCCAGGATACAGGCAATAGCTTCAATACCGCCCCCGCCGCCGACACAATGTCCGTGCATGCTTTTGGTCGATGAGACTTTGAGTTTATACGCGTGATCGCCAAAAACCGTTTTTATTGCTTTTGTTTCAATAGGATCGTTCAACGGCGTCGAGGTACCATGGGCGTTGATATAATCAACATCCTCAGGTTCGACCCCGGCCATTTTTAGCGCCATTTTCATTGCTCTGCTTGCGCCCAATCCTTCCGGATGCGGCGCGGTAACGTGATTGGCATCGCAGGTAATACCGTTGCCTCCGTATTCGCAGTAGATATGCGCACCACGCTTCTTTGCGTGTTCATATTCTTCAAGAATTAGCATTCCGGCCCCTTCGGCAAGGACAAATCCATCTCGATCCTTGTCAAACGGCCGGCTCGCGATTTCAGGGGTATCGTTATACTTCGTACTCAATG
>JABGPX010000272.1 GCA_018644745.1 Spirochaetales bacterium | reverse complement strand
TGAGCGCCGGCGTTGCCGTTGTCATTTACCTGTTTATGCCTCAAATAAATGGAACTGGCCGCGATTATCTTATGGCTGATTTTCTGAGTAATGTTGCCATAGTAGGTCCGGTCGAAGAGTTCAGCAAGTTTATCGTATTCTTCCTGGTGGTAAGAAAACTCGATTCAATCCGTGAACCCACTGACGGGCTTCTTCAGGGAGCGACCGTCGGCCTGGCTTTTACATCGGTTGAAAATGTCATGTATACATGGTGGTACGACCCATCGCTCATCCCATTTCGATCGGTGTTCAATGTCGTTGGACATATGAGCTACGGCGCGCTCTGGGGAGTGATATATGTTATCATCACGATGTCAAAAACATCACCGGATCAACAGGTCCCTTTTCGACATTTTCTCCTCGCCCTTGTGCCCGCGGGCATAGCTCACGGCCTTTACAATTTTCTGTTAAATTATGGAATAGGAATAGGACTGCTTTATAAAGCAGTAGTTCTCACGGCGCTGCTCATTATCTACCGCTATTCGGTCAGGCTCTCTCCATATCGGAACTTCGATCCGAAACAGCACGCTTCGGCAATCCGGTCAATTCAACTAGCTCTAAACGCGAATCCCACCGACCCCAAGCTCAACTATCGACTCATGTTATATGCAGTATATGCCGGCAGGCTCGAGCTCGCGGCGGAAAGCGCGCAATGGTGCTTGAAGCAGAATCCGCGAAATCCGATTCTTCTTGGCTGGTACGGGATTATCGACATTTTATCTGGGGATTGTTCCATGGGGCGCGATGGCCTCGAGGTTGCGCTTCGCCTCGCCACGGATCGACAAAGAGCCATCCTACTGGGATCCGTACAAAAAGTAGTAAGAAGCGAGTCGCTGCGGAACAGCTTGTCAGAGACATTATCGAAAGGCAGCACGGTAAAACCAGTGAGAGGAAATCAAATCGCTCGAGGTACGCCTTTCTGAAAATGCTCCGTAAAATTCCAGTAATTCGGTGTCCCGGTCAGAGGTTGGGTGATACTCGGGTGATATAAACTATTACGTTATGCCCGGTGATCGGTCGACACACTAATATCCATGCTTGCTTGGTCTAAATCTATTCTGAAAGGGCGTTATTTAGATCGGCGATGATATCGTTCACGTCCTCAAGCCCTACTGAAAGCCTCACATATCCGGCCTCTACTCCTTTGTGCTTCTCCTCCCATCGCACATAAGCAAGGCTTCCCGTATCTCCCAGACTTACCCAGGGCTTACACAGACGGAGTCGTTCTCGGAAACGATTTACCGCGTCAGCGCCACCGGCAATCTGCAGCCCCACCATACCGCCGAATCCATTAGGTAGTATCGACGCGGCCAGTGTATGACCGGGATGGGTGCTCAATCCCGGATAGGTGGCTTCGGCAACATCCGGATGGTCTGATAGGAATGACGCGACCTTCATCGCATTGTCGTTATGTTTCTGCATCCTGAGCGGGAGAGTTTGGAGACCACGCAAGATCATAAATGCGTTGAAGGGGCTCAAGACTCCTCCATATATGTTACGGCCATGCCGGATTTTCGCAGCCCACTCGTCGTTGGTGATAATAGCTCCGCCGAGGGAATCGCCATGACCGCACAGGTATTTGGTCGCGCTGTGTATGACGATGTCCACTCCCAGGGATAGCGGCCGGAGCAGATATGGGCTCAGAAAGGTGTTGTCGGTCACTACAATGGCGCCATGCCTGTGAGCCAATTCGGCAACACTCCTCACGTCGATCATGTCGAGAGTAGGATTCGAAAGAGGTTCGAAGTAAACCAGTTTGGTCTTTTTCGACAAGGCTGATTCCAGGTTCCGCAGGTCGCAAAAATCGATTTGTTCGACATCGACGCCGAAGCGCGGGAGTTCTTCTCTGAAAAAACTGTCCGACCAATCGTAGACACACCGGTGGGCCACGAGACGGTCTCCCGCGCCCAGAAGTGAAAGAAGCGTCTGTGTAACCGCCGCCATACCGCACGCGGCGGACACGCACTTTTCACCGCCCTCGAGATGCGCAAGGGCCTCTTCCAGGCGCGCGATTGTCGGATTCCCGCCTCTCGTATAAAAGCCGGCCGCGGTCGATGCCATGTGAATCGCCATCGACGAGGCGTCCATATCTTTTCCCAGCTGAACCGCAGCGGTATCAAAGGCCATGTTTTCACGCTCTTTTTCTATCATTGCTCATCCTCGTATGTAGTTTGCGGTCTGAATGGATTTCCGCCGATCTCTTCGGCCGGCATGGCATCGATTGCTCTCACAATATCCGCCATCGCGCAGGCCGTAGGACGGAGTGTATCCTTTGCTACTGTCTCCGGGGTGTCGTACAGGTTGAACTCCGGCGCATTCATTGCGATGCGCTCGATGGTCGGGAACCCGGCCCGGGCGCCCATCATATTCGCCTCGCCGATGTACCGATCGGTGACAGCGGACCTGCGCAGGTCGTGTTTTTCGATTGCATCACTCACGGCGGATACGAGATGATCGTTGATCTGGGTAAAGCCGAAATTAGCCGGGCTGACTCGACCGGTCTCCACATAGCGGCCCGCCTTCACAACGTATTCCTTTCCGATCATCTCATTGATAACGACACACACAATCTTCTCTTTTATAGCATCCAACGTCCGCGCATGGTCCAAGGTCGGGGGGCGTTGCCCGAAATGGCTGCCGACTAAAAAGAACATCAACGTTTTATTTCTTGATTCCTTCGGAAATCGGGCGAAGTAGTTGGCAAGGGCCATCACCGACGCCGCGCCGGAGCTTTCATTCACGGCCCCACCGTCATGGTGTGACATGATGACGATCACTTCGTCGCTCTTACCGGGCAGAAAGCCCTGGACATCATAGGTGGCTCCCCAGATCCCGTGGAATGTGCCCCGGTCCCATCTCTGCTGCCCGGTGTTG
>JABGPX010000940.1 GCA_018644745.1 Spirochaetales bacterium | reverse complement strand
TCCCATGATGACTACGGCGGCAGGCACCATTCATCCCGCACGGGTATTTATTATCGGCGCAGGCGTGGCCGGGCTGCAGGCCATTGCGACGGCCAAACGGCTTGGCGCAAGGGTTGAGGCATTTGATACCAGGCCGGTGGTTGAAGAACAGGTGCAGTCTCTCGGCGCGCGGTTTGTAAAAGTCGATCTCGGTGAGCAAAGTCAAACAGCAGACGGCTACGCGAAGGAGCTTACTCCCGAACAGCTCGACAGGCAGCGGGAGACCATGGCGGATCATTGTGCGTCCTCGGATATAGTAATAACAACCGCGCAGGTATTCGGAAGGAAGGCGCCGGTTATTGTTACTTCAGAGATGGTAAAACGGATGAAACCCGGAAGCGTTCTCGTCGACATGGCCGTTGAAAGCGGAGGGAATATCGAACCATCCCGGCTTGATGAAGCAGTTGATATTGGCGGTGTTACCGTGCTCGGGTATCCCAATCTCGCCGGTAGAGCACCCGTATCATCGAGTCAGATGTATTCGAGCAATATAGCTAATTTTATAGGAGAGTTCTGGAACAGCGATGAGTCTACCTTTACTCTCGATGACAAAGATGAAATTGTGCATGGCTGTCTGTTAACCAGAGACGGCCTTATTATCAACGAAATAATTAAGTAGCCGGGCTGACCGCAGGACCGGTATAGAGTAGGAGTTATTTAATGATCGTATACTTGGCGTTTATCCTGATACTGACCATCTTTTTGGGATTCGAAGTTATCTCCAAAGTACCTTCGACGCTTCATACACCGCTAATGTCCGGATCGAACGCCATATCAGGAATTACTCTCCTTGGCGCGCTCGCCGCTGCCGGAGCTCCCGGTTTGGAGTGGGTGGGAATAGTGCTGGGAACTCTCGCCGTCGCTTTCGCCGCTATTAACGTTGTCGGCGGATACTTTGTCACCGATAGAATGCTCGGGATGTTCAAGAAAAAGGAAGAGGGAAGATAAGAATGGAACTGGCAATAAATCTCTCCTATATTCTTTCGGCCGCTCTTTTTATTTTCGGGCTGAAAATGCTCAGCTCTCCGCGTACCGCCCGGCGGGGCAACCTTATCTCCGCCATCGGTATGCTCATCGCAATAGTTATGACGCTGCTCGACCGCGGGATCCTTGATTTCAGGTGGATTGCAATAGGACTTGCCGTCGGGTCACTGGTGGGTTTTTTCGCGGCGCGTCTTGTGGCGATGACCAAAATGCCGGAGATGGTCGCTGTATTTAACGGTTTTGGCGGTATCGCCAGCCTGCTGGTGGGGTGGACGGTATATCACGGCGCACCGGAAATCGAGCTGTTTCAGATTGTTACCATTATCCTTTCGGTGTTTATCGGCGGTGTTACATTTTCCGGAAGCCTGATAGCTTTTGCGAAACTGAACGGCGTAATTTCCAGCAAGCCTTTTCTCTATCGCGGGCAGCATATCGTTAATACCCTCATCCTCGTTGCTCTGCTCGTGGTGAGCGTGCTGTTTGGCCTGAACCCGGCGGCGGGATACCTGCTCTTTATCATTACGATAGCGATCTCACTTGTTTTCGGCGTCCTGTTCGTCGTGCCGATCGGCGGCGCGGATATGCCGGTGGTAATTTCTCTGTTGAACAGTTTCTCCGGATTAGCAGCCTGTGCAGCGGGTTTTGTAATACAGAATAATCTGCTTATTGTCGCAGGCGCGCTTGTCGGAGCCAGCGGGATAATTCTCACGAATATTATGTGCAAGGCAATGAATCGTTCGTTGTCCAATGTGCTCTTCAGCGGATTTGGCGCGGTGGATACCAGCGGCAGCTCCGATGTTCAGGGCGAAGCTAAACCGATACAGGCAGATGACGCGTTTCTGATTCTCGAAGCCGCTCAGTCTGTTGTTATTGTTCCCGGATACGGCCTTGCCGTGGCGCAGGCTCAGCACGCAGTAAAGGAACTCGGAGATTTACTCGAGGCGAATGGCGTGGAAGTTCTATACGCAATTCATCCGGTAGCCGGACGAATGCCCGGGCATATGAACGTATTGCTGGCTGAAGCGAACGTACCGTATGATCAGCTCATAGAAATGGATAGTATCAACCCGGTGATGGGTACCGTCGATGTTTGTCTTGTTATCGGTGCTAATGACGTGGTTAATCCGGCCGCCCGAGAAGATGAGAAGAGCCCGATCTACGGCATGCCGATTATAAATGTGGATGAGGCAAGGACGGTATTTGTGCTGAAACGTTCAATGGCGGCAGGTTTCGCAGGTATCGCGAATCCGCTTTTTTTCAAAGAAAACACACGAATGCTTTTTGGAGACGCGAAAAGTTCGCTGCAGGCGCTTGTGGGAGAATTTAAGGATCTCTAGACTCGTGCCGTCGGGAAGACGGCACATCCGCTACAACTCGTTTATATTAATATCGTCGTCGATTATGTTCTGAAGGGTGATGCTCTGAAAATACGAAGTGATGTACTCGGAAGTCTTTACCCATAAATCGTGAGTAATACATTCCTCTCCTCTTCCACAGGGAGATCTCGGATCGGTGTCCGAGGTGCAGGGGGTGAGAGAAATTTCCTCGCCGACCGCGTCGAAGATATCCTTTATCGTTACTTCTTTTGGATCCCGTTCCATCTGGAAACCGCCGCCGGGACCTCTTGTGGATTTTATTACGCCCGCTTTTCTTAATCTGAAGAAAATCTGTTCGAGGAATTCCGGCGAAATACTTTCCATTTCAGAAAGTTCACGTATTGAGATTGGCTTGCCTTTGTCGGTGACAGTGAGTTTGAGAACAGCCCTAAGTCCATACCGGCCGCGTGTTGTAATTCGCATTTTCATTTACCTCAATGATAGTGATGTTCGTTGTGAATATATCTTACTCTGAGATTTGAGTATTATGAAAGGGTATCAGGGTATTTTACCGTC
>JABGPX010000600.1 GCA_018644745.1 Spirochaetales bacterium | reverse complement strand
GCGGAGTATATGGATACAGATGGATATCGGGGATTCGTACGCGGTGTACTTGATCTCATCCATAAAACAAACCGGGAATAGGCCATCTACGAAAGAGTATAGGAGGCGGAATGAAAAGTGCGCGAAGTATATGACAGTAATGAATGGAAGGTGACTATCGCGGCTCGCGGCGATTTTGATCGCTGGATGGATTTTGTCAGAAAGGTTCAAGATGTGTTTCATGGTATCGATTTGTACAATGACAAGAAGCATCGAAAAGCCGTTTTTTTCCGCGAACAAAAGGAAGCCTATAGTGGTGACGCCAGGGTTACTGATTCACTAACTGGTTTTTCTATGGTTATTCCAATACAGTTAATGAAAGGAGCTGCAATGATATGGCTGCAGGCGTCTGAAACATTTTAACAACGAGTAGTGGAGCGAACAGAGGAGACAAACTCAAGCCGATATTTACGAAAGGCATGGAATACAGGCCTTTCGGCAGGTATACATTGAAGTGGACTTAACAAATAAAAATGCGGCGATCTTCGAGCCGTGATGAGCTCTATGCCTGTTATGTCACCGGACATCTTATGAGGTGAAATACTGTGAGACGGACCAAAACATTGAAACTGTGGTGTCTTCTGACACTGACCTTAGTTGTCTCCTGTGCTTCCCTGAACCAGGAAAGCGTATTAAATACAATTCCCGGCACTCCTGCCGGCAGAAGGCTTTCCGCGGTCCTCTCTATAATCAATTCCGGAGATTACGCGGCAATGACGGAATATGTTGCCGAAAGCTTCAGTCGGAATTACATAGGCCAGAGCTCGATTAGCCGTCATGTAAACGGCCTTATGCGGTTGCACACCAACAGAGGGGAACTGGAGTTTCACAACGTGAGCAGCTCGTCGCGATATCGAATCGTTTGTATTCTAAAAGAAACATTGATGGATAAGTATATGACGTTTGGAATCACTGTAGAAAAAAGAAAGCCTTTCGCAATCGATTCCATCTTCTACGGTCCTGCAGATTCCTATGCGTCAGACAATATATTGACCGAGGGTCAAATAGTCTCTCGGATGGAATCATTGCTCGATATGTTGGCAATGGCTGATGTTTATTCCGGTGTGGTTCTTATAGCAAAAGACGACAGAGTCTTGTTGCAGAAGGCCTACGGATACGCAAGCAGAGATCCGAAAGTCTCCAATACCATTGACACACGTTTCAACATGGGCTCAATTGGAAAGCTGTTCACAACCGTCGCCGTAGCACAGCTGTTCGAGAATGGCGAACTCTCTCTCGACGATCCGGTGGCGATGTACTTGGGGCCGGACTGGATACTGGAAGAGATTGGGGAAGAAGTAAAGATCAAGCATCTGCTGACCCATACTTCCGGATTGGGTGATTACCTGGAGAATCCCCAGTTTCAAGCCGCCGCCAAGCATTTGAGTACTCTCAATGATCATAGGTTGTTTGTAGTTGATGAGCAACTATTATTTGAGCCCGGTAGTCGCAAGTCATATAGTAATACGGGTTTTCTGCTACTCGGCGCAATTGTTGAGAAAGTATCGGGACAGAGCTATCAGGATTACCTAAAAATGCGTGTGTTCGAGCCGGCGGGTATGGCCGTGGACTTCGATGTGGTTTTTGTGGATGGAGAGTTTCCCGCTCCGAATTTCGCCATAGGATATAGCATCGAATACTCGGAGCAAGGTGTGATGTGGAAAGACAATATCGGTCTTCTAGATATCACAAGGGCAGGTCCGGCTGGAGGGGGACACATAACAGCCGGAGATTTGTTCAGATTTTCTGCTGCGCTGAAAAAAGACTTACTCATTGCTGAAGAGACCAAGAGCCTGTTTTGGGGCCGCAATCCAGAGCCAAATGCACCCCATCATGGGTATGGTTTTCAAGTCGAAACGAGGAAAGGCGAAACTATGATTGGGCACGGAGGTAGCCACGACGGTTTCGGTGCGATGCTTCGCTTGTACCTAAATAGTGGATACACCTTCATCGTGTTCTCCAACAGCGGGCGTATGATGGCATTCTCGCTTACAGAAAAGTTTACTGATTTGGTGCTCTAGATACCCGCCCTTGTTGGCATAATTCTTGGATTCAAGCTGAATCAATGAATATATCAGAGACTTCTTAGGCAGTTTAGTTCTTAGCAATTTTGAATCATCGAACTGTACCGAAATCTGCTTTGAGAGCGAAATTTCGCCTTGTGTAGCTAGTTCTACAGACGACCGATTTGATTACGGAATCTGAGGACTGCTATCCGCGAAATACTGACTTAACGATCCTTTTTTCTTCCTAAGCATTAAGTCTCACCACAATAGCACCGTTCTCCAATCCCCAGGGGTGGTCTGGTGGTATAGACAATAATACAATTGTGGAAAATATTATGAGCGCGTTCGCCGATTATAAGATCGAGATTCGAGTATGATTGTAGATATGGTAAGATTGGATGCATAGAGGGTGGTTGTGCTTATGAGCAGCATTGAAGGAGTGACATCGGTTGTTGCAGTTGGCAGCTGCAAGGGAGGAGTGGGTAAAACCACTGTATCGGTGAATCTTGCATTGGCTCTACGTAGAATGGGTTCGGAAGTTGGTCTCTTTGATGCGGACCTCTACGGACCGAATGTCCCGCTCATGTTGGGCTTACGTACGAAAAAATCACATGAGCCATTTGCGTTTCAAAATAAAGCTACGGGGAAAGCAGTTTCATTCATACCGCTGTACAGCAAGGAGGAACGGCGCTATATCGAACCGATACAGAAGTTTGGAGTTCATGTGATGTCCTTGGGATTGTGGTTCACCGAGAAGTATGTTGCCCGCGATTCATCATTCTTAGCCAATCAACTTATTGCCCAAGTGCTCGCGGATATTAAATGGCCTCCGCTTGACTACCTTATTGTCGACCTGCCACCGGGAACCGGC
>JABGPX010000362.1 GCA_018644745.1 Spirochaetales bacterium | reverse complement strand
AAATCGAGATGATCTCTTCGTTTACGACAAATTCTATTTCCAAGCTGCCGTCGTAGTCGGAGAAGATATTCGCATAACAGTCGGAAATCCGGCCGGCGACTACGTCGATAAGATCAGCTTTTGTCTGTGCTTTGCCGGTTCCGGGTACTCGTATTAAAGCCGTGTCTAGTATTTCGAAAAGCCGGGCATATCGCTCCTTAATGACATCACAGGTTTCCCCGGAAATGAATACACCATGATTTTGCAGCAGAATGTACACCGGAGAAATCCCAAATTCCTCTTGAAAACGAATCAGAGCGTTTCTAACGGTAACAGCGAGAACGTAACCTGGGTTTACCATCGGTATCCAAAGGGCTTGCTCGCCAAGGAGCCGACGGGCTGCGTCCTCGCCATCCATGCTGCAGGTAAGTCCGTTTACAAGAGAGGGATGAGTGTGAACTACATACTGCTCATCAATCGCCTCGTGAAGAGAAGTCTCCACGCTCGGCCTTTTTTCGGTTTCCCCGGCGGCTCTTGCAGCCATGAGATCCGCCAACGCAGCTTTTTCCCGCGCCGCGGTATCATCCGGGTATTTCCTCGACCAGATTTCAGCCAGCCTGGACCTATCCATCTTTACGAAACCGCTTTCCTGGATAGTCGCTAGAGCAAAACCGGATGCTTTTATGTACAGAAATTCGTCATCTTTCCACGAAGTATTTCCTCCGCCGGCAAGCACATAGTCTTCATTGGAGCCGAACTCTCTTGAGATAGCTGCGATATTTTCCAAACTCATGGGCCTACGCTCTTTTGCTCTGAACCGTTCTTTCGTAGTCCATTACGGTTTCGATCAGTTCCGAGTTCAGTACCACGCCTGTATCAGAGCAATACTTGTCCCAGACTGCACCGGAAGGCATGCCTTTCAGTTCCTCTAAAAGCGCCATACGAGCAAAATTGTTGCCATCTTCCTCGTATGCAAGCAGTTTATTGTACGGCTGCAAGAACGCGCGGAGAAGTGCTTGGAGAGTTGCCCGTGTGCCGACCGCCCACGCGCCAAGCCGATTGATGCTCGCATCGAAGAAATCCAGACCAAGATAGACATTGTCTAAGCGTCGGGATCGAACAAGCTCTTCGGCCAGAAAGTATAAATCGTCACTTTGCAATACGACATGATCGCTGTCCCATCTCATCGGCCTGCTGATGTGAAGCAGTAATTCCTCGGAAAAGAGCAAAATAGAGGATATCTTATCAGCGACCATTTCGGTCGGATGAAAATGCCCCATATCTATGCAGGGAATCTTTCCCCT
Organism: Spirochaetales bacterium; assembly: GCA_018644745.1. The sequence continues at coordinate 1,650 of JABGPX010000362.1, read as the reverse complement.
CGACACAGCATAAGCTAGATAAAAATCATGAGAACCGACGACATAAGCTTCACTCCCGATCCCGAAGAGTTTTGCTTCTACCGCGTCTTTCATTTCTGCGGAAGGGTATTCTTTCGCGAGAATGTCATCCAGAGAATCCATGAGTATTTTCCGGTGCCCAATTCTATCCACCGCATAGTCTTTGGTTCCGTCAGGAATCCAGATATTGTGAATACAAGAGCTTCCAGTTTGCTTCCCGAGAAAGGCGCTTATTTCACGGCAGCGCTTCGCATGCTCGATCCAGAAATCCCTAGTACCTGCGATTTTACTTGAAAGGGTAAATCCGTCATCCGCAAGAGGATGAGAAAAAAAGGTGGAGTTGAAATCCAGCCCCGTGCCGGTACTGTTAGCCCAATCGGCCCAGCCGGCAAAGTGTTCAGTTTCTACTTCGTCCCGCCCGATCTTTTTTCCGCCGAAGTCTCCATAGCTCGCGTGAAGATTGAGCCGATGTTTCCCGGGCACCATGCCGAGCAACTTATTCAGGTCTGATTTCAATTCATCAATAGTACGCGCTTTCCCTGGGAAATTGCCGGTTACCTGTATTCCTCCACCGCCAAGAGCCGCATCCGGCGTTTCGAAACCGCCGACATCATCACCCTGCCAGCAATGAATCGATAAACGTAGTTTTTTTAAAGCCTCTACGGCCTGATCGACGTCAACGCCGTATCCTGAATAAATTTCCTTGGCCTGCTGATATGCTTGTTCTATCCTATCCATAGTTATTCTCCTGTTGTTTATATGTGGTTGCCGTTTTGTAAAATGTAGTTTTCCGCTTCCAGACACCAGAGCCCGTTATTCTTCTCAACAATCTCTGCGAGATCTTGGAAGAAAGCATCGTTTTTACCTTTTTCTTTGAAATCGCCAATATCGGTAAGTCCCATGGAAATATTCGTGTAGATGAGTTTCTTTCCACCAGGGATCTCGGGCAAATGCTTGGTTGTTTCAACCACCGCATCCAGTCCTCCGACATGAGTTATCATAGCCACGGGATCTACAGTCCCTTCGGCCATAAGAGCGAGAGATTCTATCATATCATCAGTATTTCCGCCGCTTGTTCCCACCACATGGGTAGATCCATAATGCACATTGTAGAAATTAAAATCCGCCGAGAATGCCGTATCCGTCGGGCCGGCAAAGAAATTGAGGCAGCCGTCACGCCCCAGAATTGCATCGCCCTGCTCTACCACCGGTTTTACCGGGGCAAACACCACCACATCGTCATAGCCTTTTCCATCGGTAAGGGAAATCAGGTGAGCTTCGACATCCGGGATATCCCGGGTATTCACATAAATCAGCCTTACGCCATGTTCCGCCGCGTGTTCTACGGAATAGATCGAAGCAGCCCGGTTGAGTCTCGCGTCGTCGATGTCCGTTACCACAAGAAGCGCCGGCTTTTGCTCAGCGTGGATTGCATAATCAATAGAACCGAGGCCCATAGGTCCGGCACCGGCCAGCAAGGCCAGATTACCGCCTACCACAATACCCATGTGATGATCATAGCTGCCGGGTTTCGTGTGGTACATGGCGTGAAATGTTCCGGCGATGCAGGACATCGGCTCTGAAAGACTACCCATATAATACGCATCGCCATGATAGTCCAGCAGACATCCC
>JABGPX010000939.1 GCA_018644745.1 Spirochaetales bacterium | reverse complement strand
CATCTAGACCTTCGTCCCAGTCGTCCCACTCCTCAGCTATAAAATCCTCATCAACCGCGTCGGTAAACTGGCCTTCATTGACCAGTACGCTGGTTTTCAAACTCTTGCTGTATACCTCAACCTTACCTGTGCGAACGATAATTGCTTCTCGCTGTCCAACCTGTACTTCGACTGTAAAATCTGTTCCCCTTACACCGGTTACCGTCGTAGGGGTTCTTATCTGGTAGTTGCTTCCCCGAATCCGGGCCGCGACTACACGTACTTTGCCGGCGTATACCGAAAACTCGTTGGTTCCACTTCCTGTTCTGCTGTGAAATGAGTTGAACCTGAAAGTAGTTTCTGGAGCGATCTTGATTATGGTGCCGTTCGGCTGAAGCCGTATTTCAGCGCCCGTCGAGCGGGTGCGTATTGAGTCACCCTCCTCGAATCTGTCTCCGAGGTAAATATCACCTTTGTCCTTACCATCCTGATCAATGGCACTCAGCTCATACTCATCATCCGCATATTCGAGTACTGCTTCCCTTACGGCTCCGTTCTGAGCAATCAAAGGTGTTGATAACAAAAGTAAAAAAACGGCTCCAATTATCAACATAAGCTTTCTTGCCATTGTTGACCTCCGCAGTCATATTTCAGTCCTCAAAGAACTTACCTATATTTCCAGTTAAGGACCATTGTAAGGACCACGGAAAGAAAGTTTTGCGAGTTTTTTTTCAGATAGGTAACATTCCCAACTATTTTGGGGTCTGCTGTTGTAGAATGAACTTAGTGGCAGATGAGAGCAGGACAACAATTCTGAACGTTGAAAGGCTTGCTCGAAAACAGCTATAATACCTGATATTGTAAAACATGATCGTATCAACGATCAATAACAGAGGGTTAAGAATGGAGTGGAAAGCAAGCCACATATTAGTAAAAGACCAGGGATTGGCACGAAAAATACGTCAGGAGATTAAGAAAGGCGCGCGTTTTGAAGATATGGCTCGAAAGCATTCTACGTGCCCAAGTAAATCCAGCGGAGGAAATCTTGGATGGTTCGGTCCTGGCAAAATGGTAAAAGAATTTGAGACCGCGTGCCAGAAAATCGGTGTAGGTTCGATAACCGATCCGGTTCGCACCCAGTTCGGTTATCATGTAATAAAACTTACCGGCAAGAAGTAATTCTATCGGTATCGCTGGCTCCCCGAGCTGCTGTTGCCGGTAATTCGAATTGACCCGGAGCCTGCTTGAAGGGCCTTGTTTCCCCTGATTTCTCCGGCTTTCAAGCTCCCGCTCGAACTCGACAGACTGAATTGGAACGTCGAGAGGGGATTCTCCAGATCGATATCAATGCCCCCGGAACTAGTTTTAAAAACGCTATCATCGGTAATCCAGACATTATCACCGTTAATGCTGCCGGAGGAAGTTTCTGCTCTTACTCGCCCACGCACAGAGTCCAGCTCTATCCTCCCGGAACTGGCCACCGTATCAATATCACCCGTAATACCGGACAATCTGATACTGCCCGATGATGCGGAAGCCGCAAGATCTCCATCGAGAAAGTTGACTTCTATTCTCCCGGATGTACTCTGAGCCCTCAGAGCTCCGTCGATTCTATCGAGGTAGAGACCTCCTGAGGAGCTCTCCACATCAATTTCTCCGCTGACGGCTGAGAGCCGAATACTTCCTGACGAAGCACTTACTTCAACAGAGTCGGAGTCTATATCTTGTATGCTGACAGTACCCGATGAGGTCTCAATTTCTAAATCGATACCGCGGGGAACTTGAAAAACAAGCTTGCCCCTACCGCGGGTAGGAAATAATGAATACTTTTTTTCAACCCAAACATGGAGCGTTGTTCCCTGGCGCCGGTAGTTTACGATCAAATTATCCGGCAGATCCTCAGCCCTTCCGTCGACGGCAAACCCGACCCTGCCGTATATTTCCACATCCAGCATCGAGGCATCGACACGAAGCTCCCCGACACCCGCCTCACTCAGCGACTCGAAGTCGGCGGAGGCCGCCAGGTTTGCCGTTCCAAAGGAAAGACACACCGCCATGAGAACAAGTAATTTTAATTTATTCAGGCCATTGAACATATATTCCTCCAAAAACGAGACATGTATTGGGATTACATTCAGTCAGCTATACCAACTTCAGACTTTTCGATGTGCCTCTACATTATAGTGTATGTCTAAAATCAGACCAATGTGTCACCCTGATGCGGATTTTTGGGGCGAATTGCAGTATTTTTATTCTATGCCCACGGGAGCAAGCGATTCTTGCATATATTGCCGATAGGGTTTAGTATTTTTCCATCAACGGAGAAGGAGTAGAATATGAGTGATCATGTGGCTTACTGTGTGAAGTGCAAAGATAAGCGAACAATGAAAGATGCCAAAGTTGTTACCAATGACAAGGGTCGCCGAGCGGCAAAGGGTGTCTGCCCGGAATGCGGCACCAAAATGAATCTGTTCCTGAAATCCGAAAAGTAAAAACGTCGAGATTTACGCATCGTTGACTTGATGTAACTTTTAAGATTTCAAAAGACTAACGACCCGTACCGGGTTTTCGTCGGCTGACGAAGCCCGGTTTGGGGTATACCGATGGTCTAATATTCTCTACTGGTCTCTATACAAACTAAGAAATTATCTGCACGAAAAGAATGGACCAAAGTGGTAGCCATCAACAATTTGAAAGCATTTAGGGCATTCTCCCAACAGTGAGCGGTAACTCGTGAACCCAAAAGCGGCGGTATTCTTCGACCTTTACGGCACCCTCATCCTTGCCCTCGAGCACGGGAATGCTTGGAAAGCATGGCAGAATCATCTTGTGGAATATATTAGAACAAGAAAAGACAATGAAACGGCGAAGGCGGCGGAAACGCATCTTAGCGGCTTCTGGAGGGCTCCCTACGTCCAGTCTCCCGGCTCATCGATATTTGAAAGTCGGCTGGC
>JABGPX010000759.1 GCA_018644745.1 Spirochaetales bacterium | reverse complement strand
CGCTTTTTCCCGCGGCTATTTTGTCCCACTTCGATCGGTCGCTGGATGGCGGGGTGAGGTGGAATGGATTAGCGATCATCATTTTGAGAATCTCGTTTACCCTGCGGTTATCCGGGGCGTATGTCCGGCCATCAGGCAGACTGGTGTTGAAGTCTAGGTAACCCATAAGAGAGGAGCATAGCAGGATTGTTATCAAATAGGATAGCTGCACTGGCAATGCAAAATGTGCGTCTTCATGTTGCGAATTTGGAAGGTTGCCGGTAGAGTGTTATTATCATCGAATTATCCGGAGTATGAAAGATGAATCACACGCAACGGGCGCTGGCGGTATTGAGATACGAAGAATACGATCGGCTCCCGATAGTTCATTTTGGTTACTGGAGGGAAACTCTCAGTAAATGGCGATCAGAAGGACATCTTACAATAGAGGAAGAAGAGGGGCATCAGGACGGCAATTCCTTCGACCGGTCCGTTTCGGGCAAGCTTGGATTCGATTTCAACTGGCAGCAGATGTTTCAGACCAACACCAGCTTGTATCCTCACTTCGAGACGGAAGTCATCGCCGAATTCCCGGACGGCAGCAGTCATGTCCGGGGCGGCAATGGCGTTGTGACGGTTGTAAACCCATCCGCGACGGGAATCCCGGCTCACATCGATCATCTGCTGAAGGACAGAGCTTCATGGGAGAAGCATTACAAACACCGTTATCAAATTTCTGAGGGGCGAATCGACCGCGAAATGGTCGAGTTCTATAAGGAGAGAGACCTGGATACACCGCTCGGACTTCATTGCGGGAGTCTGTTTGGTCATATTCGTAATGTGCTCGGGATAGAAGGAGTCAGCTATCTGTATGTCGATGATGAGCCGCTTTACCGCGAAATAATCAACGCGGTCGCTGATCTGTGCTACGCGAATGTCGAATTTCTGCTGACATCAGGTGTCAGTTTTGATTTCGCCCATTTCTGGGAAGACATCTGCTTCAAGAACGGTCCCCTGGTCAGTCCGTCTGTTTTTCGTGAATATGTCGGCCCTCACTACAATCGTATAACCTCTTTATTGCGCAACTATGGTATAGACATCATCTCTCTTGATTGCGACGGTAAGATTGATTCGCTTATTCCTATCTGGTTTGAAAACGGCGTGAATACCATGTTTCCTATAGAAGTGGGAACCTGGGACGCTTCAATCGCTCCATGGCGGGAGCAATACGGGCGTGAACTTCGAGGAGTCGGCGGCATGAATAAAACCGCCTTTGCCCATGGACGTAAGGCGATAGATCTTGAATTAGAAAAGCTCAAACCGCTGGTTGATTTGGGTGGTTATATCCCGTGTCCCGATCATCGGATACCGCCGGACGCGGAATGGGATACAGTCCGTTATTACTGCGATCGGATGAGAGAAGAATTTTGAGAAGCAATGATAGGATTCTGCGGGACGTAGATATTGTTGACCGTGGGAACGTTTTCAAGCTGATTCCCGCAAAATCCGAGTAATTTTGTGAACTATTACTCACTTTTGACGTAGATTTGCATATTGTTATTGCTGTTTATGTTATATTCTCACTAGTAAAGAGCCAATAGGAGATATAATGGCAGTTAAAGCGGAAAATGTTGCGAGTAAAATAACGTTAGGTATCAATGGGAATCATCTTATTCATGATGCCTCGCATTTATCTGTCGAAGCCAAAACAAAGGGTTTTCTGTTTTGGAAAACCACAGAAATCAAATTAGCCGGCCGCGTGGACACGGCAATCGAAAAAGCTGAAATCGATAAAATTGTCGAGACCGAGAAAAACGGATTTGCCATAATAAACACAATCCGAGTCGACAGACGTAATTAGCAAATAGAGCTGCGTTCGAGCCCTGGCTATTAACGCGGCTTATATTCCAATCCCCCGCAGATCAGCGAGTTTTCCCTCTTCCTCAGCTTTGTAAAGACTCCATATCAACCTCAGACCCTCGAGACTGTCCCTTGCGTTTGTAAGGGGTTCCTTGCCTGTTTCTATACAGTCGAGAAAATGTATCATCTCATTTCGGGTCGGTTTGGCATATTCTCCCTTCATGAGTATCTCTTCCTTGCCGCCCTTGTGAAATATCAAACGCTCGCTATCAAATTCATGCCCGGAAAGACGATACTCCAGCATTCCTTCGGTGCAGTGGGCGTGGAATGAATAGTGCAGCCGGGTGCCGCGTGCGCCCCATGTACCGAAATGATAGCCGAGAGCACCGCTTTCAAATCGAATCGACACGTTGCTGGTTCCTTCCTTTTCCATCCATGGGGTGCCGAAATTGGTCCCGATATGAGATCCGCTTACCGGGTTGCCCATAAACCAGAGAAGAAGATCGATATAATGGCACCCGTGGGAGAAAAGCTGGCCTCCTCCAAGAGTCTCCGCCCGATCGCCCCAACTGTCCTTGGGAAACCGGGTTAGCTGCTCAGTCCAGATCGACATCTGAAAACACTTGCCATAGGTCCTCGCGTCGAGAAGTTCTTTCATACGGGCGATGCAGGAATCAAATCGCATGCAGTACGCTATCATCAGAATTCGATCCGATTTATCTGAAGCATCGATAATGTCCAAGCACTCCTGCTCACTATTAGCCATCGGTTTTTCGAGCAGTACGTGTTTACCCGCGGCCAGACAGTCGAGGGTTACCCTGTGATGCAGATGATGAGGGAGAACGAGCAAGACCGCGTCCACACTATCGAGAATTTCATGATAGTCAGTCGCTGCCTTCGCTCCCGGAAAGCCGGCAGCGGTTTTCCGGGCCTTGTCGAGTTCAATATCTACCGCGGCCGCGACTTTCATCCGGTCTTCAAGGCCTTCGAAACGACTCACATGAGCGCTCGCCATTCCTCCGCATCCGATAATCGCTATTCGTGTCACTGACATTTTATATGCTCTGCATAGATTTCCATCATTTTGTGCGCTCC
>JABGPX010000938.1 GCA_018644745.1 Spirochaetales bacterium | reverse complement strand
TACATTGCCGGCGCCAAATGCTTGATTCTTTGAAGCTATAACATCATTTATGCGCAGGCGGCCATCGACAAAAGCCAAGGCAGAATCTTCTATACCGTCCCTGGCGGCCAGAGCGCTGTCGGTGGCAATATTGCCGTAGCCGACATCGATGAAAATATCCTTCCCGGTATCGAAGCCTGTGGAGTAGATGCCCACGGCACCCCAAAAGTCGCCGGCTTGAAGACTTGCCAGAGCGGAATCCATAATCGCGTCGATGCTTTTACTATTAACAATAATTGCAGCTTTGTAACGGAAATCAGCCAGAACTGCAGTCCTGTATTCATTCGGGCTCGGATCGAGAGCTCTGATCTTGGCGATTTTATCGGTGATTCCTTCCGCGTTTTCATCCTCAATATCTTTGATAATGCCTTCTTCGAGATCGGATATTTCACGCTGTACGCCGAGATACTTTCCTGTCCGTTTTTCAACTTCTTCAAACAACTCCGGATTCTCTAGCAAAATCTTATCGAGCAGGATTATTGCCTCGGAATACCGTTTCTCTGAATACAGAAGATCGACTTCGGCGAATGGGTCCTCCTGCGTGCCGGCGGCGCACAGGTATCCTGTTGCTATAAATAGATTTAGAGTGAGAAAAATTATACATGCTGCACGAACCCGAGATAAGGGCAAAGTCTGTCTACCCCTCCCTTAATGTATCACATTATCGGCATAATTTGCCCTTGTGCTGAGGCCGCGGGGCCGTCAAAATCAACAGTAAGCTCCCGGCCCGGAACGGCCGATTCATAGATTAAGCGGAGGTACTGTAGTATATTCCTATGCACATGAGACGCATTGTTCTGATATTTCTCATTTTATCAATTTCTTTTCCTCTTCTCGGAGCTGATGCATCTGATGCCTATGAAAATGCTTCCGAGGCAGCGGATATATTTTACGACCCTCACACGGGCCTGACTGTTTTTCCGGTCCTGCAGATCCCTTCAGGCGGGAAATACGAAGGAATGGGAACCGCTTATACAGCGGTAGCACGAGATGTCGGATTTCTCGAATCTAACCCGTCTGCAAGTTCCTTATTGAGCTTTACCGAACTCTCATTTATCCACAGCAACTGGATCTACGATACCCGTGTCGAAGGGGTAGTATATACTCAGAGATTTAACGATCTCGGAATAGGTTTTGGCGGCAAATTCCTCTATACGCCATTTACATACTATGACGACTGGGGAGTAAGCGACGGATCAACAGGCGCGGGTGGTTTATACTCAGAGACCGTTGCGACGGCCAATATTTCTTACAATTTTCTTTCCAGCTACGACTTTTACGGCCTGGCAGTCGGTGCCAATCTCAAGGTGGCATACCGAAATGTGCCCTCGTCCGACGATTATCCAAATCAGTCCGCCGTCGCCTTGCTGGTTGACATAGGAACCCTCACGCGGTTTGATTTCCTAAAGTACTACACTTCCCGTTCTAAGAATTTCTCGGTCGGCGCTGTATTGAAAAACCTGGGACCCAAAGTACAGCAGGAAGCTCTGCCGGCCGTGATCACCGTCGGAATTGCCTATTCACCCCTTCGCCCGGTCACGCTGGCATACGATTTGAACATTCCCGTTGCTAACGCCCTCTTAGGAACCGCCGAAAAAATTACAATGGCAGGCGGCCTCAACGTATTAGTCGCAGAGTTTTTCTCAATTCACAGCGGATTCCAGTACCGCGGGGCAAACCCCGGGTTCACCCTGGGCGCGGCGGTGGATCTCAATAGGGTCAGCTTTACTGCCAATTACACGCTGGACTTATCAACCAGACTGAACACACTGGACAAATTCAGCATTGAAGCAAAACTGAATCTTGGAGACGAAGGACGTTTAGCGCTGCGAAATCGAGTTGATGAGTACTTCACATCCGGTATCGTTGAGTTTTCTGGGGGCAATCTGGAAAAAGCAATCAGCTTTTTCGAAAAGGCTCTTCGTCTTGACCCGGATTACCGACCTGCAAGAGAATATCTCGATGAGGTAAATCGACAGCTGAAAAATCGGGAGAAGCTGCGTTCGCTTCAATAAACGTTAATTATTTTACCTGACGATAGCTTTTTTTTACTCTGCGGTACACATCAAAGAGAGAGACATCAATTTTCCGCGAATCACTCCACCTGCTCAACACTTCAACATCTTTTTCCAATGCGGCCCGCGCCCGGGTGCGTGAGATGAACTTCTCTTTCTTCTTATATTCTTTCGAACTGAATCTCTTTTCCAGATAGCTGAGCATCTGCTCGGCATCTCCATGATCCTCAATGCTGAATTGAGTGCTGACATTATCGAGCATTTGCTTGAGCACTTTCTCTTTTCCTTCTGTTTCATTCAGCTGAAGAGCAGACTCTACCTCCCGCACAAACGGATCTTCCTTGAACACAATGCGGTCAACAGCCGTTCGCAGCTCGACCCGCTTTTTAAGAGCCAGCGAGGAGCGCTGATCGCGACGGCCCAGCATATAATACACTACGAGAGCGATTCCGCCGCCGATGAGAATCTCGTCGATAATGGGAATCGGATCGCGTATTACAAACGAGAGGAAAAGATAGGCCAGGAGGAAAGATCCCGCCGAAACGAGAAACCGCGGTATGAACCTAACTTCGAGAACCCAGCTCTTTACCGCTGCTTCGATCATTCTGTAAAGATCGTTCCTGAACATCGTGAGCGACTCGACCCTTGGTTCGCGCCCAAACTTGCCCTGCACGTCGGCTTTCTTGAGGACGCTCAACAGTTTATTGGGATTCTCAAATGGATGTAGAAAAAGAGTTGTACCGTCTTTCCGGTATATGTGAAAAATCGTAATGTTTTCTTTTGTTTCCATATCTATCCAGCCAAACTTACTCCCAGGGGTGCGGGTTGTCAAGAAGCAGGACAGCAAAGACTACACGTTAGTGATGCCTGAGTGACGCCTGCCGCCGGGA
>JABGPX010000936.1 GCA_018644745.1 Spirochaetales bacterium | reverse complement strand
TTGTAAAAAAACCTCCTATGAAGGAAACCTGTGCTGCCTGTCATGGAAGCCGTATCGATAGAGAGTTTTTTGGTAAGAATGAAGGTATACCCGCGGACGTCCATCAGAAAAAATACATGCAGTGCGGAAGCTGTCATTCCGGCGACGAGATGCATGGCGACGGCGTTGAGTATGAAGACCGGTATGCCGTTGCTGACCGGGCCAACTGCGCAAGCTGTCATGAGAGTATCTATACTCAGAACAATGAGTATACCGCCCAGCATGTGCTTCATCAGGACGCTGTCAGCTGCCAGGTGTGTCATTCAATGCCGTATAAAAACTGCTACTCCTGTCATGTCGGGAAAGATATTCTTGGTTTGAACTATTTTAAAACTGAACCATCGGAAATGGGCTTTAAAATCGGACTCAATCCGCTGCAGTCTGAGGATAGACCTGAAAAATACGTCACTGTCAGGCATATCCCCGTAGATCATGGGCTGTTCGACTTTTACTTGGAAGACGGTCTAGAGAATTTCGATCTCCTCCCGACTTGGAAAATGGCTACTCCTCATACCATCCAGAGGAAAACTCCGCAGAATGAATCCTGCGGCAGCTGTCACGGTAATCGGAATCTGTTTTTGCAGGAAAGCGATGTAAGGTCTGAGTATCTCGAGGCTAACAGAAACGTAATTGTACCAGATAACATGGTACCTCCGCCGATGGGCAACTAGCGGAAGTTAATTTTGGGCGTACTGCTGATAATCAGCATTACATATAAATTTCTACCATCTACTATTTATAAGGAGAGAAAGATGAAGAAAGCACTTATTCTTGTTGTGAGTTTGTTTCTGGTTTTCGGCGCAGCGGGGGCCTTCGCGGACCCAATGACTGCAGGAGATTTCCTCGCAGAATCCCGTGCACAGATACTGCAGGCACCCGTTGACGTAGGAAAGCTGCTTTTCGATGGCGGTAACTATGTCTTTATTGACATTCGCGAACCTACGGAAACAAAATTGGGATTTATTCCCAATGCGATTCTTATTCCCCGCGGTCTTTTAGAGTTCAAAATTGCCGGAGCCGTAGAAGATCCGGGTACACAGATCGTTCTCTATTGTGCTTCCGGCGGACGTTCATCCCTCGGCGCCTACACCCTGAAGCAGATGGGTTACACCAATGTTATCAGCATGGCCGGCGGTTTTAGAGGCTGGGCAGAGGCAGGATATCCCGTAGCCGAATAAGCATATTGTCGTAATATGAGAAAGGCTGCCTTATTATTAGGCAGCCTTTTTTCTTTATTGACCTTTGGTTGATTATAGTTTAACATAACGTTGATGTTTGATACTTTTATGGTGTTAGCTGTAAAATCCGCCATTGAGGTAAAGAGTTCTATTTGATCAACCGCTATTGTTGCAATGTCAAGTTACAGTCTGTTCGGACCACAGGAATTTCCCTCCGCAGTTGTTTACCTGATAATTCTCAAAGCTCACATTAAATGAACCGCATTAAAACAAAATTGATGGTTATCGTGAGGAAACGGTACCATCCCCAAGGAAGAGGACAAGAAAATGGCAAAAAAGATCTATGTTGGTAACCTGAGCTTTAATACAACCGAAGAGCTGCTTAACGACACCTTCGCTCAGTACGGTGAAGTTGTTTCGGCAGTTATTGTTACCGACCGATACACGGGCAGATCCCGCGGATTCGGCTTCGTCGAAATGGAAAATGAAAGTGCTGCGGATGCGGCAATTTCAGCGCTCGACGGACAGGAACTCGACGGTAGAAACCTTCGCGTAAATGTCGCGAACAGCAAGCCCAGACGCTCTGACGATTACTAGAACAATAATTACTTGTAAAAGGGGCCGGTCACCGGCCCTTTTTTTCACCCAGCTTTTTTTCCATATTAAACACTGTACCGAAAGCCTTATCGCCTTCTTCTCGAATCACAGCAAAGCCTTTTAGCTCATAAAAACCTTTCGCGGTGATACTCGCCCCGACTCTGAGTACCAACTCACCTCTATTTTTCGCCGTCTTCTCCGCAAACTCGAGCAATTGAGTACCGATGCCTGTTCTTTGGACATCCGGAGCAACAAAAAACGAAAAAAGCGTCTCGTCCTTCAAACTAATGGTTCCGGTTATGCGTGTGTCCAGCAGATGGATGAACATCTCTCGACGAAGCGCCATATCTCTCACATGTCTCGCCGTGTATTGCCGCGATAGATTCCTCACAACCTGCATGTCATAATGTGAGCTGTTGGAGATGAGTAGGGTGTTTCTGATCAGCGCGCTGAGCTGCTCGATTTCACTTGCCCGCACCAGCCGGATAGTACCTGTCTGCATGTAACCTCACTAGTAATACTATCCCTCCCTCGTGCTTTATAGATCGGACGACAGAGGTATAAAATTCAGGCGGCGTCCTAATAACTGTAACTTTGATCCTCGGCACATGCGAAACCCTGTGGAAACTGCTTTTTTGAGCCGATATTATGATATATGCCCCGAAAAACAGTTTCAGGTGAGTCGGCTAGAGCGGGACACTTCGATATTGAATACCGTCAGGGCAGCGCTTGGCTCACGGTTTATCCGCCTGCCGGTAACGGACGACAGGTGTATCCCGAGCAAGTACTCAACCGGATGAAGATTCTTCGAATACCCGCAACATGTCTGCCCAAAGTAGAGCATGCGGTCCGAGCCGCGGATGGAGTGCCGATGGAACTCATCGAATGGCCCCAAGGCGCTGATTTATGCTCAAAAATCGATATCGAGATCTCAGACGATCAGATGTCCGCTACAGTCATTATTCACCCCCCAAAAAAGGGCGGAGGGGCACCGTCGGAGGACGATTTACTCAAAATATTGGCTGACGCGGGGATTCGTTCGGGAATAATTCATGAAGCTTTGCAAGAGCTCGCGAGCAAAAGACTCTATGACACGCAGACGATAGTCGCGAAGGGACAACCGGTCAGGCATGGAA
>JABGPX010000935.1 GCA_018644745.1 Spirochaetales bacterium | reverse complement strand
CTCACGATTGATCGTATTCAGGAACAGATTCTCACGGTTGCCAACCTGGTTGGTGAACCTGAGAAAGGGCAGCTCCTGATCGATGAAATGAACAGCCGCCTCGACGCGGTAAGTGCGAAAGTATCCACAATCGCCGATGAAGACAGGCTTTCTGTTCTAGACTACGCGATTTGGGGTACCGTGCCTGGAGACGGAACTTCATGGGCCGAGATCCTCGATTCCGCCGGCTTGAAAAACACCGTAGAAGGATTTTCTGTGAACGAGTGGGGCCAGGTTCCGATGAGCAAGGAAGCGCTTGTCGAGTTAAATCCCGATATTCTCATCCTGCCCGGCTGGGTGTACGGCGATCCCGCGGGAGCTGACAATAATTTCAAGCAGGTAAAATCCGATCCGGCGCTAAAAGGGATGAAAGCGGTACAGGAGGAACGGGTGTATATGATGCCCGAGCAGATAAAGACAAGTACATCACAATACATTGTTAGCGCGGTGGAATATCTGGCAAAAACCGCTTATCCGGAACTTTTTAAGTAGAATACATATGAAAGCCGATAGAGCGCCTTCACGAAGGAAGATAACCTTTCTCGTTCTCGGTGCTCTTTTCCTGGTTATATTTGTTGCATCCGTGTGGGCGGGGGCTGTAAAAGTGTCACCCTTCACCCTCGCTCGCGCGGCTCTTCACGGCATGGGGTTCGAGCGGATTGCCCCGCCGGCTCAGCAGGATCTTATTATCGTTCTGCATATTCGTTTGCCTCGAGTGGTTACCGCCATTCTAGTCGGCGCGTCCCTCTCCATATGCGGAGTTGCGATGCAGGGCTTATTCAGAAACCCGATGGCCAGTCCTGATATCCTTGGAATAACCGCCGGGGGCAGCTTGGGCGCAGTTATCGCGATCAGTACCGGATTGTCGTCTCTTGGAGCGTTCCTTCTGCCTGTTTTCGCTATGATCGGTGCGCTGCTCGCCTCCATACTTATCTATTTTATATCCAGCAGCAAAGGGCGCCCCTCCCTGCTATTTGTTGTCCTCGCGGGTCTTGCTGTGAGTTCGTTTTTCAATGGCCTTGTCTCCGGAATATTGTTGTTCTCAAAACAATATGAGGTCAGCCAGTTTATCTTCTGGACAATGGGAAGTTTTGACGGTCGGATGTGGAAGCATATTTTTGTACCTTTGCCTATACTTATTCCCGGCTTGGTGCTGATACTATTCTTTGCCCGCGACCTCAACATGTTTACCCTGGGCGAGGAAAACGCCCATTCCGTTGGAATGAATGTAGAGTGGGTGAAGCGGCTTGTGCTCGGCATTAGCGCGCTGGTAACCGGCACGGCCATCGCCATTGGCGGCCCGGTTGGTTTTGTCGGTCTGCTGATACCTCACCTGTTTCGTTTCCTGGTCGGGCCGGATCATCGAGTGCTGCTCCCGGCGGCAGCTATAGGCGGGGCGACTTTTCTCATGCTAGCCGACCTTATCGGCCGGATGCTCATGCCGCCGTATGAAATTCGAGTGGGCATTATTACCGCGATTGTCGGCAGCCCGTACTTTCTCTACCTTATAGTCCGCTATCAGCGGAAAGGGTTCGGCTCTGCATGAACCCTTTTCTGACCACAAAGGATCTAACCTACAGCATCAACGATGTGGATATTCTCAATGGAATAGACTTCAGTATTGATGAAGGAGAGTTTGTCGGTATCATCGGTCCTAACGGCGCCGGAAAGACTACGCTGCTTAAGCAGCTTCTCGGATTGATTGTCCCAACCAGCGGAGCCGTTGAGCTCACCGGCAAGCCGCTTTCTGACATGGATCCGAAGGTTCGGGCGAAACTCGAAGCGTATCTGAGTCAGGATGTTATGACAACATTTTCTTATCCTGTTCTTGATATTGTTCTTATGGGGCGCTATCCGTACCTCGGCCGATTCAGCAGGGAAAGTGCCGCCGATATTGAAATAGCCAGAAGGTCTTTGACGTATGTCGGATTGCGGAACTTTGAGACGCGGTCGTTTGATCAGTTGTCCGGCGGTGAGCGGCAGCTCGTGCTCTTCGCGAAGGTGCTCGCTCAGGACGCAAAGCTACTCATACTCGACGAACCGACATCTAATTTGGATATTCGACATCAGGATCAGTTCTTCTCTATGGCATCAGAGCTCGCCAAAGAGAACAAGGCTGTCGTTGCCGCGGTTCACAACCTCGACATCGCCGCGAGATACTGCAGCCGTCTTGTGCTGCTCGACAACGGCCGAATTGCCGCTTCCGGACCGCCGAAAGAGGTGCTGAAGAGCAGCATCCTCGACAGCGTGTATGGAATCCGCACAACAATCAGTACCAATACTGCGACCGGCAGCCTCATGGTAGATGTCGTTCCGAACAGATGGGAGCAGAATGGACCGCGGATACATATTATCGGTGGAGCCGGAAGTGCGATAAATCTGACTAGAGACCTGGCAAGATTCGGGTGTCGCCTTACAGGCGGAGTTTCCCACCAATTCGACGCAGATGAGCAACTCTGGAACACCCTCGATATACCATTCGAATCGGTAGAGCCATTCTCCCAAATAAGCACCGATGATGCTCCGAAAACCCGGGAGTGGGTAGAAGAAGCGGATCTGACCATTCTCTGCGAGTTTCCAGTCGGTTCCGGTAATCTCGCAAATCTCGAGCTTGCTGCGAAAGCGAAAAAATTATTGATAGTGGAAGAAGCCGTCGAGCTGCGCCAGCGTTCCTTTTTTATTGATGACGGCGAAATGGTCTTCCGTCGTATCTCCGACGGCGTGCCGTCGATGAGCTATGAAGAGTTGATTTCAGCCTTTGAATCCGGAACTATCGCAGAACTCATCAAATAGCGCCGCAGGCTGCAATCGTGATGATATTCATCTTATTTGCTGCCCTTCATCTCCCGCAGTATGGCCGGAATCTCATTGAGGCCGGCTATGATACGGAGCTCGCCGCTTTCGTGTTTTT
>JABGPX010000773.1 GCA_018644745.1 Spirochaetales bacterium | reverse complement strand
CATCCTGGAGTTTACATAATATGATCCTGAAGAAACTGGACGTACCATACCGCCGCGGGCCGCGACGCAGGCTAAAGAGGAGATGCCGGTGGTGAACTCTTCTATTGATTTCTGGCGGATCGGCACCTGCTCCCGCAAGGAGAGCTCAGCTGCTTCGTTCAACCGGAATGTTTGAGACTTATATTCAACAGGTCCCGGAAGTGAAAACAGCGCAAGCTTTGTCGAGGTTGAACCAGGGTTAATTACCAGGATCATTTGGCCGCTTTCAGTCACACAACAACCATTGCTCCCGCAAGGAGCAGCGAGTTGAATTTTTCCTGAGCTCTGTCAGATCTTGAAAGAAGGACTATAGGTATCTTTGCTCCGACTATTACCCCGCCGCTATCATATCCCGCGGCGTGGTTAAGAGCCTTCCCCAGGACATTACCGCATACGATTTCCGGTACGACCAGGATATCAGCATTACCCTGTATCTTCCCGGCATAGTGTTTAATCCGGCACGCGGCGGGGTTAAAAGCGAGGTCGAAAGCCATCGGTCCATCGACAACTGCCTCCGGAAATGCCCCATTTTCCGCCATAGCGGTCAGCGCCGCCGCGTCCACTGTGGAGAGCACGGCGGGATTTACTGTTTCGATTCCCGATAAGACAGCTACATGGGGTTTGGGTACTCCTAGAAAATGAAAAAGTTTTATCCCGTTCCTGATAATGTCGGCTTTTTGTTCAACCGTCGGCTCGATATTGAGACCTCCGTCGGTCACCCCGATGAAGCGGCCGTCAGGACTCTCAAAAACTGCGATATGAGAAAGGAGTGAATTACCTTTTATTCCGTTAGCAGCATGAAGGACCGCGCTCATGAGAACCGCGGTTCGAACGCTTCCCTTCATAAGCAAGTCAAGCCGACCGGTTCCGGCGACTTCTACAGCTCGAGCGGCCGCCTCTTGCCCGTCAACCGCCTCAATAATAGAATAGTGTTCTAGCCCACTTTCCTCGGCGTATTTTTGTATTGTATCATCAGGTCCGAATAGCAGAAAATCAAAGCACAGTTTTTCAGCCTTTTTCAAAGCTTTGAATATTTCGCTATAGTCAGGAAACACCACTCCGACGCGAAGCCTTCGCTTACAGCTCGCGGCAAGTCCGACTAGATCGTGGTATCCCATAAAATGCCGGTTTACCCGACTTCCCTCCCAGAACGAAAGGCCTTGTGATTCACCTCGACCACATGATCGCCCTTCCTCTGAAAGACCTCTTTTATCGAATCTTCTAGAATGCTCTGATCAATCGGAAGGTCTTTTGAAGCCGCGCCGACCATGACCATATTGGTCGCCAGCATCGAACCTGCATCCCTGGCAAGGGCGTCACTATCGACAAGGCGATGTGCCGGCAGTTTGCGTATCTGATCAAAAACCTCTTCTAAGTCCGGGTAGTCCGTTATGTTCTCAATAGGGTTTTTGGACGAAACCAGAATCCCATCGGGGGCCAGGTAGCCGATATAGCGGAGGCTTTCAACCGGCTCCATACTCAGCACCATTGATGCTGACCCGGCGGCAATAATATCAGCATAAATCGGTTGCTCGGATATTCTCAGATTCGCTAGAACAGCTCCTCCCCTCTGTGACATGCCGTGGACTTCGGATTGCTTGACCTGATAGCCGGCCTTCATCGCGGCTCGTGCAATAATCGATCCTACAGAAAGAACCCCCTGGCCGCCCACTCCTGCGAGTATTATATCGTACTTCATGCTTTTACCTTCTGTCTCGCGGTTCTTTTCACTGTTTCTACACATTCACGCACCGAAATAATTACCGAAATCCCGGGGTGGGCCATCTCCGCGCGCAGAATCTCTTTATTCTCTTCGTTATACTTCTTGTGAGCATTCAGAACATAAACATGCTTGGGCTCAACACCGATTCCTTCTACAAGCGTAGAGAGCTTTGATGAAGGAAATAAGGTCTCCTGTCCGCCAGTCATGGCGACGGTTTCATTATCTACGATAATAAGCGTCATATCCGCATCGCCGGCAACCGCGTCCATGAGCGGAGTGACTCCGGAATGAAGAAACGTACTGTCGCCGATTACCGCGATGATATTGGGAGCACCCGCATCCGCGGCTCCCTTTGCCATACTCACCGAGGCGCCCATATCGACAATGGTTTCTGGAACCTGAAATGGCGGCAAAGCACCGAGAGCGTAGCAGCCGATATCAGAAGTAATTGAAGCATTTCCGAGTTCCGCGGCTACCTCTTTTATAAACGTATACGTGTCGGCATGCGGACATCCCTTACAGAATTGAGGCGGCCTGGCGGGAAGTTCATATTTATCCAGCTCAAATCCTCCCCTGGGTTCAAGACCGAGAGCGGGACGGATATTATCAGGGTTGAGCTCGCCAGTGGGAGGCACGATCCGATCGACCTTTCCCGCTACTTCGATCGAGTTGTCCAGGTAGCCCCGGAGATAACGCTCTACATAGGGGTACCCCTCTTCGAGCAATACAACTTTCTTTGCAGACGCTGCAAGCTTCCTTACCTTGTCAATCGGCACCGGATATGCGCCTATATGCAGATGCGAAGGCACTTCGCCAAGTTCATCAAAATTTTCCATATAATAGTTGCGGGCAATTCCAGTGGTAATAACCGCAACATCTTCGTTTTTGTCGTTAATTGTCAGCTGGTTGTGCGGACAATTTTCCGCATACTCAAGAAGCTCTCCCTGTCGGTCAACAAGAGCAGCGAAATTCTGTCTTGCCATTCCGGGAAGCAGCATCCAGCCGCCGTATCGCTCACATTTGGCAAGAGGTTTTTCTTCGAGTACTTCGCCGGTCTTTACAGCCGCCCTCGAGTGGGCAAGGCGGGTTACCAAGCGTATCATAATCGGTATCTGAAACTTCTCGGACAGATCAAATGCCTCACGGGTCATCTCATAGGCTTCCTGCTGATTGGCAGGCTCGAGACAGA
>JABGPX010000499.1 GCA_018644745.1 Spirochaetales bacterium | reverse complement strand
TCTCAGCGTTTCGGCAGGCAAGTATCAGGCTAATTCCGGTCTCCGCCAGTCTCTTGGCGGTGGAACGGCCGATTCCATTTGTCGCGCCGGTTACTACGGCTACTGTGCTAACGTGCGTCATGGTTTAAGGGAACATCTCACTTATGCTTAGCTTATAGTGAATCCTACGGATGGCCTCCGCGAAGTAGGCAGCTACCGAGATAATCTCGATCCGCTCGGACAAGGGAACCGGCTGCCCTTCTACAGTATCAGTAATAACCAGTTTCTCAATTGGACTCTCCTCGATCCGCTCCATAGAGCCCTCGGTAAAGACACCATGAGTTACCAGGGCGATCAGCCGCTTGGCTCCCCTCTCCTTGAGTTTTACAGCTATTTTGGTAAGAGTTCCGGCGGAAATTACAAAATCGTCGACGATAACCGCGTTCTTACCCTCAACCTCTCCAATTACGTTGAGTATTTCTGCGTATTCATCATGATTTGGTCTCACCTTGTCGCCGATCGCGACCGCACATCCGAGATAGTTTGCAAACTGTCTTGCTTCATCTGCAAAACCCGTGTCCGGAGCTACAACCACGTAATTATCTATATCGAGTCCTTTGAAGTGTTCGCAGAGCGCCGGATGACCGTAGAGATTATCAACCGGTATTCTAAAAAATCCCTGTATCTGCGGGGCATGAAGGTCCATGGTTACTACACGATCCGCTCCCGCCGCTTCAATGGCGTCGGCACATACCCGGGCTCTTATTGAAACCCGGGGTTCGTCTTTCTTGTCTCCCTTTCCATAGCTAAAATAGGGAATAATTACCGTGACCGAAGCGGCGCTCGCCCGACGAAGTGCGTCGATCCAGAAAAGCATTTCCATAAACTTATCGTTGGGAGAATACATCGTCGATTGAACCAAATATGCATGCTGCCCTCGAACATTTTCGAGAATCCTTACGAAAATATTTCCTTCTGAGAAACTCAAGGATTCGCCGCGGGCCGGTTTAATTGAAAGATACGAGCAGATTTTCTCTGTTAGAGCCATGCTCCCGCTTCCTGAGAAAATAAGAATGTCATCTTTGTTTTTCACGGCCTCATAGTACTTGGTGTAACGGGACTTCGCAAGGTTAAGAGCACATCGAAAAACCCACAATCTACTCAGCCCTATTACTGTAGTCCCTCACAAAATCGGGGTTTTTCGTATGTGTTCGATGTAAAGTAGCGGTTTATAGAGATGTCCTTAAGTTGAATGAGCCGAAACTTCTTTCTGGACTTCCGATTGAACAGCTCCCATAAACACTGAGAAATTATACTTTTTCCAGATTATGTCCATAGTTCCGAAACCCGCCTTTTCCAAAAGTGAAATATGATCTGCGAGTGACGCAGGAGTATCTTCCCGCCGATAATTAGCGAGTATTTTCTCAATAGCAGGGTCATCGAACCCCTGTATAGAAAGATATTTCATCCATTGCCTTTCATTTTCTTTTGCCAGGCGCCGGGATCCTCCGTCGACAATATCACAGCATATAAAAATTCCTTCTGGTTTCAGCCACGATCTGATCTTTTGATACATTCCTAGATACTCGTCGGTACCTCTGCAATGGTGAAGGGCGAAGCTAGAAATTACCGCGTCGAAACTTGCCGAGGGCATTTCCAGGTAATGCATGTCCGCAGTAATAGTTTCATATTGACCCGGGAAACTTGCCAGTACCCGGGGTACCGTGCCCAGCATGTTCTCAGAAAAGTCTACAAGAGTTATTCTCGCATCTCCAATGCTTTCCAGTACGGTTCGCGATAAGTTTCCAGTTCCCGCACCAAGGTCAAGAATAAGAGGTTCCTCTTTCAAATAGAGTGCGAGAGTTTCAGGAATAAGAGAAAAAGCGTTACTGAAGTCTGGGAGCCACGATGGGTTTCTTTGACTGTAGAGCTCCGCGGTTTCACTGTCGAAACGATGCTTTATTTCTTCCCTGGTCATTTTGCGGAGCTCGCTGCTCGCCTCCGGTCCGATGTATTTCGGTATTTGTTTTTCCATGGTTAACTCACTAAAAACGTAAAAGCTGTCTTCTTATACCATGAAAAATGAGAAAAAATCTGGGCGGCAGATACCGGCCGAAAAGCCGCAGTTCAAAATGAAGATGAGGCCCGGTCGAGCGTCCGGTGCTTCCAACTTCTCCTATCTTTCGTGTTCCGCGAATGATAATAAGCTTTCCCTTAGAAACAGAAATCTCGGATAGATGGGCGTAGTAGGTTTCGAACCCGAACAGATGCCGTATGCTGACATAATTTCCGTATGATTCGCTGAAACCAGCCGCGCTGACTACGCCCGGCGCCGCGGCGACTACCCGCGTGCCTGAAGGTGCCGCGAGGTCGATTCCCCTGTGGGTTTCGAGATCAAGCATAAACATACTTTCCGGGCGCTGTCTTAGAAAGAACCCCGAGCTCACCTCTCCTTTCGCCGGAAAGATGAAGGGTGGCGCCATCACGAATATGATGATGACCGCGGCAAAAACCGCGATAGCCGCCTTTTTCAGACGTCTGCCGGATTTTGATTTTACTTGATTGGATCTGGTTTTTTGGACGAGCTTGTCAAAAGCTTTTAGTGTTTTTGTAAAACTCTTTATATCACGATGCAATTGCATGACCCCTATGCCGCGTGTATACTGCCGAAACTCTATGAAATCGCGCGGATGAAAGAATGAATATTCAAGGCATTTCTATCATAGCAACTTACGGCTGTAATGCCTCCTGCGGCCACTGTTTTTTTGGGAGCTCAACAGCAATCGAGTATCTGGATCCGGATCTTCTTTCCAACAGCCTCTCCTCCCTTAGCGAACCTTTGTCGTGGCTGCATTTTACTGGAGGGGAACCGTTGCTCAGACCAGGTAAACTATTTGAGCTCTTGAATGCCGTGGAGCCGTACCACGATGGAAGTATAGGTTTAGCCACGAATGGCTTTTGGGGTGGGTCATCGGC
>JABGPX010000615.1 GCA_018644745.1 Spirochaetales bacterium | reverse complement strand
TACTCGAACGTCTTTGACGCGGTTTTGCAGAAGCCGGGTTCGATGCATTAGGCTTTACGGTAATTCCAAATAAGAAGGAGACGCAGAATGAAAAGAATTATCAATGTTGTCACGGCAACCTGTGAGAAAGACAATTTTGGCCCAATGCTGAAGAATCTGAAAACTGGTGTACCTATCGTTAAGAAGTGTTGGCCCGACATGGGATTCCACATTTTAACAGCGCGAAGCGGCCCGATGTTCAGGGTATTATATGTTGAGCAATTCCCCTCAATGGCGGCGCACGAAAAATGGCAGGAGTCATGGGGAGAATATCCAGAAGCCATGCAGATAATCGAAAAGCATGTGGGCCTAATTAAAACTGAATCAGTAGAAATATTTCAGCTAGAAGGCAGCACTGCTGATGAGTAACTAGAGCGATCTTCTCACCCTTAATTAGCTTCCCATAGTGGCACTTTGGTCTACTTGCAGGTTACGCGACCTATGTACTAAGCTTTCTGTAAACGTAGAAACGGGGGAGGAATCATGAAAAAGTCAATTTCGATTATGTTGTGTTGTGCAAGCCTCCTTGCAGGATGTACTGTCCCAACTCCAGTTACATTGGCAACTATCTCTGACATCCAGAACTCTGCTATCAATGCGTCGTTGGATATTATTGCTGCCGAGGTAGCACAGGTCGCTCGAATCTGACATTCTCTATCACCACCAGGGATACGATCCCAAGCGCTTCTGATTTTGACCAATCGACAGATGCGCAAGTTTACATCTGGTGGGTCGATGCCGATCGGAATGTTTCGACCGGACAAGATGCGAATCTCGGCAACGATTTTAATGTGCGCGCAGTCATCTCCGATAATTTCGGCGGTGCCTTTGTGGACGTCGTAGGAGCGATCGACGGAGGTGGCGCGGGCACTATAGAGGTTAGCGGGGCGACCCTCTCTCTGACATTACGGTTATCACAAATAGGTAGCCCGACGTCTTTTGACTGGGGATGTTACACTTTTTTCTCCGATGACGGCACTAACCATTGACCCGCCGCCCAGATTCGGACCCAGCGTTATAATGGATTTCGCTGGACAGTACAGGAGCGGCAGTGATGCCAAGAGTGAGATACACGCCGGAACAGATTATCAACAAATTACGGCAAGCTGAGGTTCCGATATCACAGGAAAAATTGGTTTTAGAATGAACCTTTCTGGATACCGAGAAGAGCTGGATACCTTTGCGAAAATCAGGATACCAATCGAACCTCGACCAAAATGCCCTGCGCAGACCAGAAACATGCTGTAGGAACCGTAGAAGCGGGGTGCCGATTGAAAAGTGGTGCTTAGCGCCATTTCTGAATTGCCACGCATTTTAAAGGGTCTTACAACTGGTTGTAACTATGTAGGCGCAGAATAAGGAAGGGGGGATAACTTTGGCAGGAAGTCGTATGCGGTGGAAAGATCTCTCTACCGCCTCGTCGATGAAAGGGTTCCCAGCGCATACACTTGAATTATAGGTCATGCTGTAAACCGGTAACAAATACCGCGGCACAGCTCCGGTACGACGATAGTGTTTGAATTACAGTAATCACGCTATGCTTGAACTTCTCATGGGAGTTCTGTTGACTTCTTAGCTTGCAGGCGGCGGACTAGGATGGATTCGACTGCCGTTCTTTTTCGATTTCCTCGATGGTTTCCCGCGCTACGCGGATGAAGCCGAAGTCGCGAGCTGTCTCAGATTTCAGCGAAAGTTTAAGGAGCATGCGAATGGCTAGAGAAGAAGTTATTTCTCCGTTATTCACCAGTTGGATGATTCGCGTTGTACAGGTGGGTAAAGTTGATATCATGTGTGCCATAGCCAAGTTCTCCTCTTTAATTATCCTGGATATTTGGTGATTCCGAATGGCTTACCATGTGAATATATCGCAGAAGAAGACATTTTCATGAGATAGTGAGGATTTGCGGTTTTGAGAGCGGGACCAGGCGACCGGAAGCCAGGACTATTTCCTA
The DNA here is from genome assembly GCA_018644745.1 of Spirochaetales bacterium. The sequence continues at coordinate 966 of JABGPX010000615.1, read as the reverse complement.
TAAGACACTTTGGTTATCATGTTCGCTATCTCAAACAAAACACCGGAGAAAGCAAGCCGTTAGCGCATTGTTTTTCTGTTTTGCGTCGCTCCTGGGCGATCCTCATAGCATGTTTTCAGCGTGACAGAATAGTCCACCTTTCAATGTGACCAAATGCCGGGTTTTCCTCTCAAAAACAGAGAAGTAGACAGATTAAAAGATTATGGGAAGTTGTTTCCCGCCCTCTCCAGAGACCGATAAGGGCAGGTGGATTGTGCTGTTACAAGGGTTCGCTATAAGTAGAAGTATTGCAGCAAAAGAGAAAAACCGTCCTAATACTATAAGTGCATGTCAAAAAAGCCGTACATCACCTCATTCAAAAGATCAAGTGGCGGAGCCGCATGTCCGCCCTCGTAAAAAGCCGCCGTATGAGACGCCCCGATGGCGCGGGCTTTCGCGTCAAACGAGGCTATGTGTTGGACAGGAATAAGAAAATCATTTGTTCCCAAGAACGTCAGCATCGGCGGATCTTTTGCATCCAAGTAAGTAACCGGACTTGCATCTCTGTATGTCGCCGGTACATCCTCTGGAACCCCGCCAAGAAAAAGCGATATCATGCCTCGGAAGCTAGAAACATCTCTGTAGCTGCTTGCGAGATCAGGAGGTCCCCCCAGGCTTACCACAGCTTGGACGCTGCTTGAGTAGTCCAGATACTCTCGGTCACCATCAAGTCCATCAGCAGAATCTGTAACGCCAAGAAGCAACGCAAGGTGTGCCCCAGAAGAGGATCCGGCAGCACCAATTCTGTCTGGATCAATGTTGTATTTGTCAGCGTTGGCCCTGAGCCAACGTACAGCACACTTTACATCTTCTATCGCGGCTGGAAATTGATTGCTGTCGCCGTAGACAAGCCTGTAATCTGGAGAAGCAACAACGTAACCCCGCTGTGTAGCATCCCTCGTAGATATAGGGACGATGCTTCTATCC
>JABGPX010000934.1 GCA_018644745.1 Spirochaetales bacterium | reverse complement strand
TAACACCTGATTCAGAGCGCACGATGAACACGTATCTCGGAGCAAACCGGGAGTTTACAAAAGGTGACATAAATTTCGATATTGTTGCCGATTCGCGATTCCTTTACTTCACCGGATATATGTGGGACACGGATCTGCAGAAGCAGGCAGTAATGTCGGCGATTGAAATCGGTAAAAGAAACGGCGCGGTTGTCGCTTTTGACGTGGCTGATCCATTCGCGGTTAATCGGAATAGAGATGCATTTATCGAACTGATCGAGAAGAATGTGGACATCGTATTCGCAAATCGAGAAGAAGCAAAGCTTCTCTTCGGCACGGAAACCGCAAACGACGCTGCGGAAAAACTCAGCACGGTGTGCGACATCGCCGTGGTGAAAGACGGCGCCGCCGGCTCGCTGGTAAAACGATCCCATGGAGCTGTCGAAAGAATACCCGTTCGTAACGTAAAGGCGGTGGATACCACCGGTGCCGGCGACATGTATGCCGCCGGATTCCTCTACGGAATTATTTCCGGTTTGAGTGATCGAGAAGCAGGTATCTGCGCGTCGTATCTCGCGTCACGAGTTGTCGAAACCTGGGGCGCCCAATTCCCGCCAGATAAGCGGGAAGAGGTTGCCCAAGAGGTTATTACGGGAAGCTGGCGGTTCACCGACTAGCTTCGCCGCTCAGGAATCAGAAACTCTAAGATATAACTTTCTGAAGCGCTTCAACCTGATCGGTTTTCTCCCAGGAAAAACCGTCCCGGCCGAAATGTCCGTAAGAAGCTGTCTCCTGATAGATCGGCCGCTTGAGATCAAGGGTTTTAATAATCGCGGCAGGCCGGAGATCAAACACAGTACGAATTGCCTTCGCCAACTGATCCTCAGAAACTTTTGCGGTTCCAAACGAATCTACACTCACCGAAATCGGCTGCGGCACGCCTATGGCATACGCAATCTCGATTTCGCATCTATCGCATAGTTCCGCAGCTACTATGTTCTTCGCGACATAACGGGCCATATACGCAGCTGATCGGTCAACCTTGCTCGGATCCTTTCCACTAAAAGCACCGCCGCCGTGCCGTCCCATGCCGCCATAGGTGTCGACAATTATCTTTCTGCCTGTAAGTCCGGTATCTCCATGAGGGCCGCCCCTCACGAATCGTCCGGTTGGATTCACATAGTAAATCGTATCGTTGTCTATTAGCCCGGTAGGTTCGAGCACGGGTTTGATGATTTGAGAAATCACCTGCTCTCGTATTTCCTCATAAGAGACATCTTCATCATGCTGATGAGAGACAACGACCGCCTCAATTCTTTTTGGGGTATAACCATCATATTCAACGGTTACCTGACTCTTGGAATCCGGGCGCAGCCATGGGATAACGCCACCTTTCCTTAAATCCGCCGCATGGCGTAGAATCTGATGAGAATAGGTAATTGGCGCGGGCATGAGTTCCGGCGTCTCCCTACAGGCAAAACCAAACATCATTCCCTGGTCACCGGCTCCCTGCTCTCCTTCATACAAGCCTTTTCCATCGACTCCCTGAGCAATGTCCGCGGATTGTTCATGAACACTAGTAATAACCGACATCGATTCATAATCAAGGCCGAACTCAGCTCGGGTATAACCGATTTTGCGAGCCACACCTCGTGCAACTTTTTGAAAATCCACATATGTGTGAGTAGAGATTTCTCCGCTTATAAATACTATACCCGTTGTAGTAAGAACCTCGCATGCAACTCTGGACTCAGGGTCGTCACGGAAACAGGCGTCTACGACGGCATCGGATATCTGGTCGGCAACTTTATCGGGATGGCCCTCGCTTACCGATTCAGAGGTAAATAATTTCTTTTCTTCGGACATGCACACTCCTTTATACAAATAATCAATTAGTAACGATAATATTCCGGTTTATACGGTCCTTCCACCGGCACATCTATATATTCTGCCTGGTCTTTTCGAAGGGTAGTAAGTTTCACACCAATCTTCTCGAGGTGAAGACGGGCCACTTCTTCATCAAGCTCCTTTGGCAGTGTATATACACCTATTTTGTAGTTGTCTTTATTTTTCCACAGCTCGATCTGCGCAAGCGCCTGATTGGTAAATGAGTTGGACATGACAAATGAGGGGTGGCCGGTAGCGCAGCCAAGGTTTACCAGGCGTCCTTCGGCAAGCATAAATATCGAATGACCGTTGGCGAAAGTATATTTATCAACCTGTGGTTTGATAGTGATCTTTTTTGCTCCCGGTACATCATCTAGTCCGCCGACCTGAATCTCGTTATCGAAATGGCCTATATTGCAGACGATCGCTTGGTCCTTCATCTTAGTCATATGATCAACGGTAATTACGTCTTTATTCCCGGTTGCTGTCACGTAGATGTCAGCAAGCCCGAGGCTGTCTTCGACTGTCATCACCTCATATCCTTCCATCGCCGCTTGAAGTGCGCAGATCGGATCTATCTCAGTTATTACAACCCGTGCACCCATACCGCGAAGCGACTGAGCGCATCCCTTGCCGACATCCCCATATCCGCAAACAACCGCTACTTTGCCTGCCGTCATTACATCGGTCGCGCGCTTGATACCGTCGACAAGAGATTCCCGGCAGCCGTATAGGTTATCAAACTTCGACTTTGTTACACTGTCGTTTACATTGATCGCGGGAACAAGAAGATTGCCTTCGCCGGCCATTTTATACAATCGGTGTACGCCGGTAGTTGTTTCTTCGGACACCCCTTTCCAGTCGGCGGCGATCCGGTGCCATCGGCCTAGATCGGATTTTTGAATCTCTTTCAATACTGAAAGCAGGACTTGCTCATCCTGAGTATCAACTGTTTTATCAAGAACCGCCGGATCATCTTCACCATCACATCCGAGATGGATCATGAGGGTTGCATCGCCGCCATCGTCAACGATAAGTTGTGGTCCTTTTCCATCGGGGAAATCAAGAGCCTCGGATAGTGCCCACCAGTACTCTTCCAGC
>JABGPX010000232.1 GCA_018644745.1 Spirochaetales bacterium | reverse complement strand
ATAACTAGGGGAAAGATCGCCCAGATGTTGCTTGATGCCGGTACTCAGGGAAAACTGAATGTTCAATTACTGAGGGGATCTGATTTCTTCGGACCAAGAGTATCTAATTCCAGCCTTGGAGACGTGCTGTTTAAGGCCGCTCTTGCAGGGAAAACAATAAATGTATTAGGAAATCCCGACCTGGTTCACTCCACAACCTATATCGTTGATTTTGCATGGGCCATGATACTTGCCGGCGAGAATCCGCAGATTAAGCAATCAGTATTTCACGTACCCAACAGCGAGAATATCACGATGAGAAAGTTCGTAGAATTAGTCGGCCGCGAAGTGGGCAGGCCGCTGAAACTGAGAGCTTCGGGATCTTCGATGGTGGGTTTTATTGGATTGTTTAACCCTATGATTAAGGAAATAAAAGAGATGATGTACCAGTGGGTAGAACCATTTGTGGTAGATCATTCGCTTTTTTCCAAAACCTTCGACTATTCTGCTACCGGGCATAATGAATCAATAAGAGACACGGTTAGCTGGTTCAGAGAGCAATCAAACCGGCCGGCGTCCTGACTTGGGGAGAGCGCTTGACATAGGGTCCGGATTAGCTCATCGTTGAGAATACCATTGAGCGGTGTAATTCATATACAAGGAATTGTTTATGTGCGGAATTGTAGGTTATATAGGAAAAAAAGAGGCCCAGGATATCTTATTTGAAGGCTTGCGAAAGCTCGAGTATCGGGGATATGACAGCTCGGGTATTTGCATTGCAAATAACAACAAGCTCTATACTGAAAAGGCGGCGGGCAAACTGAAGGAACTCGGTTCTATCCTTGCCGTCTCTCCCTTAAAGGGATCAACCGGAATTGCCCACACCCGCTGGGCTACTCACGGAGAGCCGACTAAAAAAAATGCACATCCACATTCTAGTAATGATGGGAATTTCTCCGTGGTTCATAATGGCATAATCGAGAATTTTGCCGAGTTAAAAAAAGTGCTCATTTCTGAAGGCACTACTTTCCTTTCGGATACCGATACTGAGGTAATTGTCCATTTGGTGGCAAAGAACTATAGCGGGAATTTACGGGAAGCGGTATTACATACTATCGCTCAACTCGAAGGAGCCTTCGGCATAGCCGTTGTCTGCGCTCAGGAACCGAATACGCTAATAGGAGCAAGAAAGGGAAGCCCTCTTGTTGTGGGAATAAGTGAGGATGGTTATTACCTTGGTTCCGATGCTCTTGCTTTAGGCAGCGAGGCTAAGGAAATGATTTATCTTGATGATAACGATGTTGTGGAATTGAAAGGAGATTCCTACAAAATAGTAAATCTGGCAAATGCCGAAGTAAATAGAAAAATAGAGAACGTTGATCAAGAAATGCAGAATATCTCCAAAGGCGACTTTGATCATTTTATGCTCAAGGAGATATATGAACAGGTTGATACCATAAAAAATGCTATGCGCGGCCGTCTACTCATGGATCAGGGAAGCGCACGGCTTGACGGCCTGAATATGGTTTTACCTGAGCTGAGAAACATTAAGCGCATTATCATCATTGGATGCGGGACTTCCTTTTACGCAGGTCTTGTAGGCGAATACGTGATGGAAAACCTGTCGGGAATTTCTGTTGAAGTAGAGTATGCGTCGGAATTCAGGTATCGCAATCCTATTGTTGAACCTGACACGCTGGTCTTTGCAATTTCCCAGTCAGGCGAAACCGCCGATACCTTGGCTGCTTTGAGAGAGGCAAAAATAAAAGGTGCAACGGTTCTTGGTATATGTAATACCGTCGGCAGCACAATTGCGAGAGAGACGGATGGCGGGATTTACCTTCATGCCGGGCGCGAGATAGGTGTTGCGTCAACAAAAGCTTTTACTTCGCAGGTTACCGTACTCATAATGCTGTCACTTATGCTTGGAAGAATGCGCAGGATACAACCTGAACGCGGTATAGAAATTTGCGAAGCCCTCATTCAGATTCCGTCGCTAATTGCGGAAACCTTGAAGCAAAATGATAAGATTCGTGAGATAGCAAACGAGTATTCCGACGCCTCCAATTTCTTGTATCTTGGCCGAGGTTATAACTACCCCGTCGCTCTTGAGGGTGCGTTAAAATTAAAAGAGATATCATATCTTCATGCGGAAGGTTATCCGGCCGCAGAGATGAAACACGGACCAATCGCTCTAGTCGATGAGAATATGCCTACCGTTGTTATTGCACCATCGGGCCCATTATTTGAAAAAGTTGTATCCAATATGGAAGAGGTGAGAGCACGGAAGGGCCGAATTATCGCCATAACCGATATTGAATCTAAAAAACTGAGCAAGCTTGCTGATCATATAATTACGGTGCCGCAAACTCAGCATATTCTGATGCCGCTTCTCACTGTGGTTCCATTACAGTTATTGGCCTACCATATTGCGGTAATAAAGGGCTGTGATGTAGATCATCCAAGAAATCTTGCCAAAAGTGTAACTGTGGAATAGCAAAGCATGGAAAGAATATTCAGTGAAGATCCGGATCCATTAGAATTTGTAGAATACTATTTAGAAAATTCTCATTTCCTTAGAACAATCGACGTCGCCAAAGAGGGGATTTTCTCGAGCAGCGGGATGATACTCCGCGATCTAACTCCAGGTGAAGTTTCCACATTGGTAAAACAGAACAACTACTGCAGAGATTGGGAAAAAGTACATGTGTCTGAAGATTTCATTGCAGAACCAATCATTAACAACCAGTTTTTAGGCGAAGTTACCATAGGCAGACTTGATGGTACCAATAGCATAAATGGAAAAGTTGTGGACTCAGGCATTATGAATTCTACTATCTATGATGCCCAGATTGGAAACAGTGCGACAATACAGAATGTACAGATGCTCAGCGATGTTGCCGTCTTTGATCATGGAGTAATCTGCAACTGTACAACCGTATCGCACGGCAGCGATCTCACCTTTGGTGTGGGTAAGGAACTGGCCTTAGCCG
>JABGPX010001022.1 GCA_018644745.1 Spirochaetales bacterium | reverse complement strand
ATAATACTCCTTTCGGGGTCCATGCCGCGCGGCGACATATAGCATCGTCGAGGCGGCCAAAGCTGATAAACTTGATCCGTACCATTTCACGCATCGGTTGTTCAAGCGATTGATAGAGGCCGACACAAAAAAAAACTTGGAAAGCTCCTGCGGTGGGATATGACCAGGTTTCGGCCACTAAAAGCTCGGTGTTGCCAATCCAAGGAGCAGAGCTTTTTTAATCAGTAGTCGGATCGTACGCTAATACCGGCGACAAGCTTGATCGCTTCTATATTGCCGGAGGTCTTGGCGTAATCTTTGGCCAAAAGACCATTTATGCAGGTAGCCATCGTATCGGCTCCTGCGTCGAAGAGGTATATAATTGACACGCTGCACCCCCGCGCGGCAGCGCACATGAGAGGTGTCTTTCCAAAAACATCTGCTCTGTTAACGTCGCATCCAACATCGGTGAGGACCTTCACCGCGCGATATCGCCCGGCTCGGGCGGCAAGGGCAATTGGGGTTCGGCCAAGTTGATCGACTTGATTGGGATCGGCGCCGTTTTCCAACAAAAACAACGCCGTGTCGACGTTTCCGCTTTGTGCCGCGGCCATTAATGGTGTCATCATCGTAAAAAAGGGATCGCGTTCATTGACGTACACACCTGATTTAAGGAGCCGTTGAATCGTAAGAAGGTCGCCATTTATGGCGGCGGTGAGCATCGTATGCACGGACGCATCGTAGGCGGACTGCTGTGCCGAGACGGCCACGGTCAGTGCGAAGCATATTAGCACAACAAACGCTTTGATTTTCATCATAATCCCCCGATGTTTTAGGTCTTGAAAAGAATATAGGTCACCTAAAGGCTGCCGGTAATTCTCTGGATTAAGTAATTTAGAAACGCGCCGTATACTTAACTTTCAGTATATAGACGCCGGCGTTGGCATTCGAAAAGCATTTTGAATAGAATAGATGATATGGATCGGAGCGATCTCGACTACCGAATACAGGAAATTAAGTGCCTTAAAGCCAAGTTGGAGTCGGCATTGTCGGACTCGGATGAATCCCTAATTCCCGGCGGAGAAATTCCGGACGGGATACGGGTATACATCGATAAAATTCTCGACATGATTCCTACGGATATTCGACACGTTATGACGATTGCGGCGGCCCTCGGTAACTCCTTCTCGTTGAGATTCCTTTCGGAGCTCCTTGAAAGGCCTCTTGATGAGATCGCGGATTTCTTCGAAACAGATTTTCTCGATGGGTTGTTCGAGGAATCTGAGACCTCGCCGGTCGAACGCCGCTTTCGGTACCGGCCCGTACAGAATGCGATACTCTCCGCGCTGTCAGCCACGCAGAAGATGAGGATAAATGCAGACGCAGCATCGCTTTTAGAGCAACAGTATTTGGCTGGCCAGCGCTCCGAACTGAGAGCATTGGTCGCGTTTCTGGCGAATGCGCTCCCGGTGCACGGTGTGTCCAAATGTGCGGCGTACGCAAAGCTCTATGCAGAAGCAAAGCTGCGACAGCTCGATCCAGACGATGCTGCGGACATACTTGAGTACGTGACTGAGAAAATAAAGATAAGTGGGGAAGCATGGTCGCCGGGCGATATGGCGCCCCTTTACTCAATCTTGGCCAAAGCAGTCTACGAACAAGATGAACTGAGGAAAGCGGAGAGTTTTATCACAAAATCATTTGATCTCTATGTGTCGGCGAACGATATCGAAAGTGCCTGTTCCGCCGCGATGATGCGGATCACTGGTGGCGGAATAAGAAAACACGCAATGAGGGCACTCCCTTATTCCTATGGTACCGCGTCGCTGATTATGAAAGCAAAGCAACTCGTCGAACCGGGAACCGTGTTATATGGGTGGCTGCTGGTGAGTGACAATATGCCGGAAGGGTACAGACAGGCCTTCAAAATCTCCAGAGAGCTGAGCGACGGAAAGCTCGAGTCCTCTGCGCTTGCACGTCTCCTCAAAGTGGAAGGTACTGTCAAAGACGGTCATGGCACATTTCACGAGAACCGTGTTTTGAAATCTGATGAAGTTATAGACCATGCAAGACGATCGGGGAATGTGAGCGCCGAGTTCTGCGCTCGAATCCTCAAGCAAGATTCATGTATCGCCCTTGGCAGGCTCCGGGAAGCGAAAAGGAGCGCAATAGAGATGACCGATATTGCAAAATCGCTGGACCGTACGTCCCTCGCCTCTGCTCAGGGCCAGCTTGCCATCATCTTCGCGTTGACAGGTTATTGGGATGATTGCCGCAGAGCCGCTAAGCTGTGTATCGAGCTTTCGCCGAAGGTAAATAGCATTTTACTCTGCGCGCTAGACACGCTTGCTGTGGCGGAATTTCAAACGGGGAACTGGACGCGTAAGGAGCAGCATGAAGATGCGCTGCTTGCAAATGGCGCGGGTAATCCAACTCACTTCTTTGGCACCATCTCAATTCCGACTATCTGCAGCATTATCGACGACCGCGAGTATCTCGACAAAGCCATGGATAATTTGATCTGGGGAGAATGGCAGAAATTCGCCGCCGATCCCGACTTCATCGGGTTTAACGTCAATACGTATCGAGCTTCGGTGACAATGGGCGTATACATCCAGAAAGATCGCGAGAAAGCGCAAGCCCTCATCGATGTGTTCAAGCACCAGCCTGGACTGATTATCGGTAGTTTGTCCTTCGCCGCGTCGGCGGACCGTTTGATGGGATTGCTCCTGATCGTCCTCGACCGTTTAGACGAGGCGATCGAGCACTTCGATCAGGCGATAACCTTTGCCGAACAGGCCACTATCTGGCCGGATTTCGCATGGGCACATTATGAACTGGCCGGCACACTCTGCAAGCGGGGCGACAAAGGAGACTGGAGCCGGGCTAAAATGGTTCTGCAGAAAGGACGTACCACTGCCAGTATATATGGCATGAATCCTTTGGTGGCCAAGATTGATCGGAAAATCGAAAATCTTGAGTCTCAATCCGGTTGGCCG
>JABGPX010000288.1 GCA_018644745.1 Spirochaetales bacterium | reverse complement strand
CCTCGATGGTAGAGATGATTTCCGGATATCTGTTCTTCAGCTCAACCAATCGCTCCTCGTTGTATGTGCCGATATTCTTGATATGGTCTGCATTCTCCGCGGCGAACTCCATGGTGATGAGATAAGCCAGCGATGAGAGCTCCTCTTGGCCGTTTGTAACCAGCGCGCCGAACAGCCCGAGGGTGTCCATTGGAGCGGTGATTATTATTTTTGATGCTGAAAACCTGCCTCCTGAAAACCCTTTGCCAAGAGTTACCATATCCGGTTTGAGATTATACCTGTGATACATAAAATAATCGGGAACCCAGACGCCGGTCTGCACTTCATCGACCAGAATCGGAATGTCGCGGCTGTGACAGAGGGCATAGGCTTTCTGCAGGTAAGATTCGTCTAGCAGGATTTCGCCATAATTCATGAGTAAAATTTCATGCAGGAAACCGGCTATTTTATATTTTCCGGTATCGTATTTTTCTACCTTTTGGGCGAAATCGGCAAAATCGTTGATCTTCACCGGTATAGTCTCATATACTTCGCCGAGTCTAAGTTTGTCATTGAAATCAGGCCAGAGATCTCTGAATCCCTGCGTAAGCGTCGTCGTGCCGTGGTAATTAGCTGTCTTCCCTCCGTTGAAATCACCCACTACGAGAAAAACAGGGATTCTGCCGCTGTAAGGCGGTTGAGGAACACCGCTATCCTGCCTGTAAAAGCGAGAAAGCATAATTTTTACTCCGGCTTCGACGGCGAGGCTTCCTGTCTGGATATTTATGACTCTTTCGAGAGGCCGGGGCTGTTCATCGCCGGCCCGAGGGCCGTTTGCGATTTCGATCAGCCGCTTTTCCAATAATCTGGTTATATGGCCGCGCGAGTTGTTGTGAGTCGCATTGGAGACACCCATTCGAGCCGCCAGCGACAGCAGCTCAAAACCAGGAAAGCCGTGCCCAAGGGACGCGTGATAGTGTTCACTTTTGGCAGCCAGGTAGCACCTGCCGTCCTCACCGATGCGGACAAAGCCAATTCCGCCAATCGGCGCGGCGTGGAGTGCCGAGGCTTTTTTGAACGCTGCAGACGGCGCGCCGGACTCTGTTTCGGATAATCCGCCGACGACTTGATGGCCAATTTTCGACAGTAATTTTTCCTGCCTCGTTAGAAATTCGTCAGTAATAAATCGGATTTTCTCGTTGCCTAGTTTCCATCCGTCGTCGCTTATACCGCATACCTTTGCTGCGTCGGAAAGGGCGCGGCAATAGGGTGCGCCAATCAGGTCGCTGAGAGATCTGCTGAATTTTTTTATCACGTCAATTTCCCAATTCGAAGCTTTCTATGATATTTTTCAATGCGCCCAAAAAATTCTCATTGTCTTCCGGGCGGCCAACGGTGACTCGTAAACAATCTTTGAGATAAAAATTTCCCATCTGGCGCACGATTACGCCTTGCTGCTGAAGCCGATCGGCGACATCATCCGCCGGGTAGCCGGGTCTGAAGAGAATGAAATTCCCCTGGCTCGGCCACGCATCCATTCCCATCTCTAGCAAAACGGCAAGCAGTTTTTCGCGGCCACTTAAAGTCAAACTCACCGTCCGGGTCAAATGCTCCGTATCCGAAATAGCGGCTAGACCGGCCTCAACGGTGAGATTATTCAGGTGAAAGGGCAGTCGGTGACGTTGAATTACTTTGACAATTTCGGGAGCTCCAATCCCATATCCCAATCTGCATCCTGCCAGTCCGTAAGCTTTTGAAAAACTGTGGATTACCACAATCCGCTTTCCGGCGATTACATCAGCCAAAGGATCCGGCCGGTCTTCATCAGTTATAAAATGGTGATATACCTCATCAAAAACAACGAGAATTTCCGGCGGTAGCGCGCTGATGATTTCCTTGTATTGAGTCTTGCCCAGAAGGGTTCCTGTCGGGTTGTTCGGGCTGCAAAGGTATACGACCCGGGTTTTGTCGTTCACCGCGCTGAGAATGGCCTGCGTATCATATTTAAAATCCGATTCTGAAAGGTCCGCAAAAATCACTTCCGCGCCGTTGCGTTTTGCGGTGAACTCGTATACCGGAAATGTCGGCCTGCAGATAACGCAGGCGTCGCCGGTATGAAGATAGGAATCAGCAATCATTGAGAGAACGTCGCACGCGCCGTTTCCGGTTACCAGATTCTCCGGCAACACTTCCGGCCTGAGTGATCCGGCAAGAGCCGCGCGCAGATTGTCGTCGGCCATCGGCGGGTAGCGATGAAGACGGGGTACTGCCTGAAGCATAACCTCAACCGCCTTGGGTGAAGGGCCCAATGGATTCTCATTAGAACCCAACTTTATTATCTCCTCAATTCCGTATTTCTGTTTCAGCTCTTCTTCTGACATTCCGGCCACATAACCGGGGAGCTCTTTGCCGCGATCAGGTTGTTTCTGCATAGAGTCGAACTGTATCATTCCTGACGGAATTGTCCTATATATCGGTACTTTTATTAAGGTATTGTCGGCTCACGGAAGGGAAAATAGCTCGGGAGGTGCTGCAAATGTCACGCGTATATAGGATAGAATCCGGCGGATTAGAGCTGGTCGTTGAGGAAATCGGGGAAGGCCGGCCCCTGGTTTTCGCCCATGGGCTTACCGGCAACAGGGCTGGAGTTTTTGAGCAGCTGGAAGGCCTAACTGACAGGTTTCGCATTGTTTCTTTTGATCAGCGAGGCCACGGCGATTCATCACCGGTTTTAAATCCCGAAATGTACGATCCTCACTTGATGGCTGATGACATGCGAGCGGTTATGGATGCTCTTGATATCGAGAATGCGGTTGTAGGCGGCGAGTCTATGGGTGCGGCGACCACTTTGCTTTTTGCACTGGCGAATCCGGAACGTGTTGAATCGCTGCTTCTGACGGCTCCGGCATTCGGCGAAGGGCCAAACGCCGACAGGGAACACATCTGGGAGATGGGAGACTGCATTGAAAAGCTCGGCGTAGACCGCTACATCGCAGACGCCCG
>JABGPX010000933.1 GCA_018644745.1 Spirochaetales bacterium | reverse complement strand
GTATGGTAGATGAGAAAGTGTCGCTTAGAAATTGACTTCATGTGTCCGAAATTATTTGACCCTTTACAAGGTAAACGTGATACTACCGGGAGGTAAATTTTGTTTAGATCCGAAATAAATAATCTCATGCGCAGTGCATCGGATTTCATGTATAGCAAGGGATTTCTGTTACCAAAATTCGCTTTCTGGGGTCCAAACGACTGGGGTGAGAAGGGACTTGAAGTTGAAAACATCATCAAACAGCAACTCGGGTGGGATATCACCGATTTCGGAAGCGGGGATTTCTATGCGCAGGGACTTATTCTGTTCACGATTCGAAATGGAGTATTTAAAGAAGCTGAGATTGACAACCATGCAAAAGCTTATGGCGAAAAGATTATGGTCGTTCAAGAGGAACAGGTTACCCCAATACATTTTCACTTCAAGAAAACCGAAGATATCATCAATCGCAGCGGGGGGACGCTGGCTATTCAGCTTTGGAAATCAACAGGCGACGAGAAACTGTCCGATGAGGATGTTGAGGTCGCGGTAGACGGTATAACGGTCCGATGCCCTGCGGGAGGAACTATTGAGCTCAGCCCTGGTGAGTCGGTATGCCTGATACACCACATGTATCATCAGTTCTGGGGTAAAAAAGGCAATGGACCAGTTCTCGTTGGGGAGATAAGCCGCGCATGCGACGAATATACCGATAATCGATTTCTCAATCAGGTCGGCCGTTTCGCCGATATTGTTGAGGACGAAGACCCTTATTATTTGCTTTTCGACGATTACCAGCGTTTCTATCCACAATACAAAACCGTCAAAGCATGATTCTTCGCCGGACATATCAACTCCTGTGAAGCCTTATGCATAAAGGAAAATGCTACAGAAAACCTTGAGGGATTTACATGTTTATGGATGATTTGGAGATACCGGGAACCATCCGGAAAATAGCAAACTTCCACCGGAACGGTCATGGGCACCGTCCATCTTGGCGGATTCCGACAGGCTTGGCGAAACACTCGCGAAAGCCGTGCGCATGACGATGAGATTGAAGGTGTTAACCGCCCTCGGCAGGATAAGCGCAAGGCGGCTGTCTTTGAGTCCCAGGTTTATTACGAGCAGGTAGAACGGTATCAATCCCCGGTGGAAATACATACAGCTCTCGTTCGATCCGGTAAAAACGTTTGAAGTATTTCAGAGCGGTCTTTGCATTGCTCTTTTCATTCGCTCCAACATGAGCCTCGAAAAATTTATGCCTCGCTTGCTGCATGCATCCAACATGCCAAATACCTTTCCACGCGCCGACGGAATTATAGCCCGAGCAGGCATCGGTCTGGAGTGATCTCTTGTACCCCTCAAGCAGCGGTTCCGCTACCTCCGCGTTGCGATAGGGAGAATAATTGTAAAGCACCACACGACGACCATCGCCCTGAGATCCTGCCATTACCCACATAAAGGATTTTGAATCCGCCGGCCTCCCCGGCTCGTCAAGAACCTGCAGCGGGTTTCATCCATATTTATCAACGGCCCTTCACGTATCTTGCGCCGAAGAAGATCAAGGTACTCACCACACCCTCGCGAGGCCTGTATCGTCCAGTTGCACATATTCTGACGGCTCAGCCAAATCCCAAGCCTTGAGAATATACGCTCCTGGCGGTAAAACGGTAGGGCATCGGCAAACTTACTGACAATGATGTGGGCCAGCAGACTCGCGGTCACTACGGCAGCGGGAATAATCCGCTTTTCCCGAAGGGCGGCTATGACCCCGGGCTGGTTCTCATCGGCCTCGAACTCATCACATTTGATCTCCCCGTATTTGTAATACACATGGCGGTTCACCTTGATCTGGGCGGGGACAAACTCAAGTTCTTCTCGTGTCTCCTCGCCAATTACCGGCCGGCACTTCTCACAACTGCCGTACCGCGGACACGCTTCGTTTCTGCAACGTCTCTGTTCTTCAGAAAGTTCATGCGCTATTACTGTCCGCGGAAGATAGTCCGGCAGCGGTTTCCTGCCTTTTTCACCTTTCTTTCTCGTGTAGGTTATACGCTCTGTTTCTGACTCTATCTCCGGTGAAGAGTGAAAAACACCATCTTCAGCCTCATCGAAAAGCCGCTGCTGTTTTCGATCTTCGTCGATCCACTTCTCGCTCGATCGGGCAAACCGATATTTTCGCAAGAGAGTTACTTGCTCAGAAAGAAGCTCATTGCGCCTCTCTAATTCGGCGATGAATGTATCTTTACCCGAGATGGCTGCCTCTTTCTCTGCAATGATGCCGTCTTTCTCGACGAGAAATAACTGTCGTTGATCGATGAGTAGTTGCTTAAGCGTTTCGCCATCATCAGGCAACTCTGATAATGTCATCCCCTCCCGTTTCATCACAAGTAGTATATCATAGGTCATTATGAATTAATAGAGAAAACATCACTGAACAGAAGAATAATTTACCTCTTAATGGGCTTCCCAGAAATTGATGCCTGAAAGAAGCTGTCGTAACTTTTCGAGATCAATTTCCTGAACCTCTGTTCGATTCATGGGCCAGGGAAACCGATCCCGTTCAAGACGCTTGTGCAGAAGCCAGAAGCCATTCCGATCCCAGTAAAGAACCTTCAACAGATGCCGCCGCTTGTTACAGAATAAAAACAAGGCGCCGGAAAAAGGATCCAATTTAAGTTCCTCTTGCACGAGAATTGACAGACCATTTATTTGCTTGCGCATGTCGGTTTTGCCCGGACGGACAAAAATACTCACATTTTTTAAATCAATAATCATGAGATGGCCTTCAATGCGCGAAATACTTTTGAAAGAAGCTCTTCACTTTCGCAGCCGGTCAGTTCAACCAGAACTCCGCCGGCTCGAACGGTAAAACCTCCCTCGTCACCTCCAGGCAGCGAAGCTAAGCCGTTTACCTTGATAAAGGGGTGCTTGTCGTCATTCCGCTCAATTTTCCTGCGCCAGTAGCCGAAAGCCGATATTGAGATTTCTTCGCGCCGACAATACC
>JABGPX010000502.1 GCA_018644745.1 Spirochaetales bacterium | reverse complement strand
AAATGTGTAAGATTTTACAGCTTTACTGCCCGATGAACTGACTGCGCCCTCCAGGTTTCCGAGAAGCAGATCTGCCTGGAGCATGCTTTCAAGCACATTGCCGAAGATTTTCGCAGGTCCGTTGGTCTGGAGGAGCAAAGTATCTACCCCGCGTCCCGGCATGATATCTCCGACAGCGGAAATCTGCACTAAATGAAACTCCTCGATTGAAGTCGGCAGCCCGTCGATCCAATCTAATAATTCATTCGGGAGCAGAGGATCTTTATAGATTAAGGTATCGCGGTGCCAGGGGTACCCGGGATCCCCGGGATACTTGCCGGAATGCGAAAGCGCCCGTTGGGGGAGTTTGATGTCGTTGAAGGGTATGATAGAGACAGTATTTCTTTGCTCGATATCTGTAAAATCTGCTGCCGGGTTCCATAGATCAACTACAGGGGCGTACCACACTCTGCCCAGAAGTCTGTAGGATTCCGCGTCGTTTTTCATGGTATCCCAATTCTGTTCTTTGATAGTAATGGCGTAATCCGGGTTTTCTGCAGATTCCGTTTGGAGTGCAAATCCTTCCGGCAAGGGAAAGGAGTAGAGTGTCTCCATGATTGCCTGATCGATGTCTGCGGAAACATCTAGCGCTACATGTTTGATGTCCGAGCAGCCGGTCAACGCGATTAGTATAAGTCCGAGGAAGGCTAACAGTCGTGGATTTTTCATACGCAGGATATGCAGGCAAAAAAAAAGGAGGTCTCTCCGAAGAGAGAACTCCTTTCTCTAAGGCTAATCGCCTTATTTCAGCTTTGTAACCTTAAGGTTGTCATAGCTTACTGCCAGGCTGTTGGTTCGCAGAGCTACGTAATTTCCGCGGCCAAGAGACTGACCAAGGCCAAATCGGTATCCGTAACCAGGCAGTGTGGGATCTTCGACCCATACCGAACCGGTGGAACCATTAACTTTGATTCTGACAGGAACCATGACACTCATGTTGGCCGCGTTCAGCAGATATGCATATCTGTTGAGATCGAATTGACCGATGAGTTCCATTTTCGTTTCAGACGTACTTTTGTATACCTGTGCGGTGAATCCGGCAGGATAGCCTGCATTAGGTGAGGCATCATAATTCAGCCACAGGAGCATGGAGTTTCCATTTCCCCAGCTTTTGCCGTCCCAAGCTTTGTCTACAAAAATATGGACGCCGAAGCCGCCCATCATGTCTTCAAAGCCACCGCCTTCGTACCGAAGGTTGAATTCATACTGCATGTCACCGGATTGAGGCGCCATTACATTCACTTTTGCCAGACGTTCTTCCGTGTCACTTTGATAAAGTCGGCCGCCCTTTACTTCCCAGTCTCCGTGTGCTTTAGGAAGCATGGTTTGACCGGAAAAACCCTGCTGGAAGACTACAGTCTGAGCGAATGCAGAGGCCCCGACCAGCAAAAGGATGACCAGAAAGGCGAGAGTTTTTTTCATACTGATCCTACTCCTTGCGTTATTTTAGCTGGTGTTATTGTATGCCTGTTTGCTGAGAGGCGCAAGGGTTTTTTTCTAAGTTTTCCTTAATGCCCGGAAGCTTGCTAGCTTTATGCTTCCAATTAGTTGGACCTTTCGCTTGAATTATCCGGCGTTATCTGGAATTATGGGGCATGAAATTGGATTTGACCGGAACAGAGCGACGATACTTGATGAAAAAGGCCCATAGTCTCAGGTCTGTTGTAATGATTGGGAAAGCCGGCGCCGTAGACGGGGTGGCAAACGCTCTCGATGAGGCGCTTAAACATCACGAACTGGTAAAATCTAAGTTTATCGGCTTTAAAGAAGAAAAAGACGAATTGGCTCAAAGCCTGGCGGATAGAACCAAGTCGGCACTCGTGCAGATAATCGGCAACAAAGCTGTGTTCTATAGGGCGAATCCGGATCTCAAGGAAAGCAAGTATATCCTTCCCCGAAATTAGCCTGTTTATTGTTTCTCGTAGCTCTGAACTTCATCAAATTTATACTGCAGCTCGATTCCCGCGGCTTTGAAAAGAATTTCAGATTCTCCTCCTGCGTGGTATTTACGCTCGCATACTACCCGGGTAATTCCGCAATTGATTATAAGCATCGCGCAGATACGACATGGAGTCATGCGGCAATACACCGTGGCGCCGTCGATGGCTATGCCTCTTTTTGCGGCCTGGCAGATAGCGTTTTGTTCTGCGTGAACCGTTCGCACGCAATGCTCGGATATTGACTCATCTTCATGGAGCATTTTTTTCATTTGATGACCAACCTCGTCGCAATGAGGCAGGCCCTGCGGCGAGCCGACATAACCTGTCACGAGGAGCTGTCGATCTTTTGCAATTACGCATCCGCTGCGCCCGCGCCCGCAGGTGGCGCGTTTCGAGATGGCATCCGCTACTTCCATGAAATATTCGTCCCAGCTCGGTCTTTCATATGTATCGCTCATCCATGCCCTCCTATTGTATGCAACAATGTACCATAGAGCATATCGATTAACCCACATGTTATTCTGTCGGCAGAATGATTTCAGTATGAAAGGTGCCCAATACGGACTCTGATTTGACACCTTAGATACCCGTGTCTATACTCGACGCCATGAAAGGAGCTATTCTCAATATGAACAATTCTTGGATAGATAGAGCGCAAGTGAAAAGACGAAGGTCGTATTCGATAGGTCATATTGAGAATAGCATACCGAAACCTGCTAAATTTGTGCTGGGAGTTCTCATTTTGTTCAATATACTACGTATCTACATCGGAACAGTCGATAGAAGTCCTCACAATAGATCAAAATGAGAACTCCTCCCATGAAAGGGTTCACCATGGCACGGCTTCCCGCTTTGGCCGCGGGACCCGGCAGTTTTAATATGCTGCTGGATAAGTTGCGGAAAACCGACGCTCACACATACGTAGTTATTACCGGCGGCAGCTCTTTCCGGAGCGGGCAATCGTGGTCGCGTCTCACTGATATCGCGAGAGGTAGCGGCGGGCTGCGTGACTAT
>JABGPX010000931.1 GCA_018644745.1 Spirochaetales bacterium | reverse complement strand
GCTCGGTCTGGTCGGTGAGTCGGGCTGCGGTAAATCAACCACCGGAAATATGATCGTGAAACTGCTGAATCCGACCGCCGGTAAGGTTCTGTTTCGCGGCAGAGACATCTCCTCAATGTCAAATGAACAGGATCGCGAATACAAGCGAAACGTTCAGATAATATTTCAGGATCCTTCTTCCTCCCTCGATCCAAGGCAGACGGCAGGTAAAATCATAGGAGAGCCGCTTGTCATAAACGGTCGACGGCGTGAAGCAAAAGACGTAGTTCTGAAGCTCATGGCTGAGGTTGGATTGCTCGAGGAGCAGTATGGCCTTTATCCTCACGAGCTGTCAGGCGGCCAGAGACAAAGGATTGGAGTAGCCCGCGGGTTAGCTCTCAATCCTTCTCTCATCGTGTGCGATGAACCCGTTTCGGCCCTCGATGTGTCGATTCAGGCACAGATAATCAACTTGATGCAGGATCTCCAGCAGAAATTTGCGTTTACCTATCTCTTCATTTCTCATGATCTGAGCGTGGTAAAACATATATCTGATCGAATAGCGGTAATGTATATGGGGCGGATTGTGGAACTTGCGCCAAAGGTGATGCTGTACTCGGCCCCCCTTCATCCATATACCCTCGGACTCCTCGACGCGATACCGGCGCCGAATCCGAACGACAAAAAGGAGCAAAGTACCATCGAAGGTGATGTACCGAACCCGATCGACCCGCCTTCAGGCTGCCGGTTTCACCCGCGATGCCCCCGCGCGATGGACATCTGCAGAACACAACCGCCCGTGATGAGGGAACTCCGCGACGGCCATTCCGTAGAATGTCATTTGTATAACTAATCTGCTGCTTCCCTCAGTCGAGACCGCGCCGTTTTTCTTCAAGAGAGATGCCAAGCGTTTCCAGCGTATCCAATATTGGGATATACATATCAGCGGTTACGGGCCGCACGACGCCGCGAGCGCTGAACTTCCCTTCGATCACTTGCTCTACGCCGACCGCGAGAGGGAGTCCCACGGTTCTCGCCATCGATGAATCACCATTGGTAATACCGTAATCGATCATCGTCGATATTATTTCATCCTTTGATCCGTCACCGTTCTCAACAATAAATACGTGCCGCATAAGCAGCAGATCCCGCTGGCCGGGTAAATAGCCCATCTTTATCTGCATTCTGTCACATACCATATCAAGGGCGGATTCTCCGCTGCCCGCCGATTCATCGCTGAATAATCCAAGCCAATCCAAGCGTTTCATTATCGTATCATCAATATCCAAACCGCCCTTTTCCGCGACCGCTGCTCTGATATCATCTGTCGGATCCGCACCGATAACCTTTGCAGTCAACTCGCGAAGGGACAAACCACTCAATCCTTGCTGCGGAGATTCATCGATATAACCGAGCTCCACCATTTTAGAAAGTGTTGAGCACCAGCCCAGGTTACGATAGGTGCCGCGCATGCATGTCCGGGCTTCGGGAATACCGTAGATACTATAATAGGAAGTAGAGTCTCTATTGGGATACACCTCAAAATCTCCCAAGCCGTCAATTGAATCTATCCGTGGATTCTTGAAAAGGTCTTTTGACGGCAGCTCCACAATCTCACCGTCTTCCAAAAATCGGGCGGAATTGCGAGAGGCAAGCAGGACTCCCCGAGGGCTCCAGGAAAACTTATAACCGAAGGGATTGTCGTTATCTTCAGGTGCCGGAAGGCCGCCGCAGAACGAATAAAAAGCTTCTATCTTCCCGCCCTTACTGTGCACACCGTCGATAATTTTCATCGCGGACATATGGTCGATCCCCGGATCGACGCCAATTTCATTGAGAAATAAAAGCCCTGCCTCCCGGGCTGCCGTATCGAGTGCCTCCATCTCCGGGCTTATATAGCTCGTAGTTGCCATGTGCTTCCCATACTCGAGACATAATTTCGCAACCGCAACATGGTAGATATAGGGCAGCAGGCTGATTATTAGGTCGTGATCAGCTACGAGAGATTTTAATTTATCCGTATCACTCACATCCAGCCCCAAAGCGGTTCCCCGGGCATGACCATTTACAAGAACATCGGCTTTCGATTTGGTCCTGGAAGCAACGGTCAATTCCACCGATTCGATATTCAGGAGATACGCCGCCGCGGGACCGGTAACCATGCCCGCACCAAGCAATAGGATTTTTTTCATAGTTGCTCCTCTTGTAGAAATCCTTTCATATACAAATAATCCGGCGGAAACTCCCCGCGCTTGAGAATTAACGCGCGCTTGAGAGGCGCTGCGAGATCGAGCTCTGCGTGGCCGGCTGACATATCAACATCCGCCGCGCCGGGTAGGAACTCGCGGAGAACCGCGGAAAATTCTTCTGTGGCTTCCCGTGAGAGTTCACACGGCAGGTTATCAATCGCCATAACTGAAACGCCGTCGGGTTTTACACCGTCCTCAAATCTGTCATCTCGCGGAAGGTAGGTATAGGAAGGCAGATCGGGCATGGTCGCCTTGTGACTGATCTCAACTGCGCCTTCGATATCGATACTGATATCGCCAATTACCTGAAGTTTCAGCGAGTCGGAATTTCCCTGCAAATAGCGGCGTGTAACCAGCCTCGGATACGACTCGGTCCAGTAGATACAGTTAACAAGTATCGACAAGCGCTGAAGATCCGGCTCAAGAATCGCCCGGTATTTTCCCGGGTTACTATAGTAGTCCTGAAGATCGAAAGATCCGGAGAGGGGTGTAAACATGTCCTGCTCAAGGTAAACCACCTTGAGAATCGGTGCGGATCCTACGTATCCCAGGCGAAGATCAGCAGGAGAAAGATTTTCACATGGCAATAGATCGATTATTTCCTGGGCACCCTGCGACACGTTGCCATAGCCGGAAATCCCGATGATTAACGGCTCTTCAGGAGATAACGACTCGTCGTGAGAGAGCTCGCTCCCGATTCGCGTCACCTCGGCTTTCGCATATTCAAGGGAGTTGTACTCGTACGGCTGCTTCAATTCGGCGAAAG
>JABGPX010000929.1 GCA_018644745.1 Spirochaetales bacterium | reverse complement strand
CACTTGCCTTCTGTTCCGCTGCATTAATTAAACCGACAGATGAACCTGCAAAATCATCGGCAGCCGATCGAAGCTGAGATGATGAAAGATAACCGGCAGTAAATTGCCGCTCAGCACTTTCATACTTCTCGCGCTCAAGGTCAGCGGCATCACTGGAAATTTCCAAATTATTTTTCAGGGCACCGTATTGAACGAGAAGTATCCTGCCCTCCCAGCGAAGCTCTATCTCTTTATGTGAAACTGAAAGTTTGGCTGCCGCTATTTGCTGTTCCAAGGCCAGGTCAGCTCCCAGGGCGGCAATAGGCATAAATGTCAGCGAAAGTGACGCATCCCCGGTAGATACCGCTTGAAGATTGAGAGAAATCTGGGGAAGCACCGGGATGCTGACCAATGCAGTTCCTGAAAAGTTGTGAGCATCACCAACGCCCAGTGGATTGTATACATAACCTCCGTTAATCGTTATACCGCTTTCAGACAGGATAAAAACCTCAGCTTGTGTATCCTCAAGGTCGCCGAGTTGTTCCCGCAATTCAGCGAGTTCCTGATTATTATCGAGTACCAGTTTTTCATATTCAGACAGGATATCAAATGATGAAGATTCCGCGCTCGCGGAGGCTACTGCCGCAGCAAGTAGGAGTACTGTGAAGACAATAAATGGTACACCCTTCAAACAGTTTTTCATGCAACATCCTGCCTGATCGACTCCATTATTGGCGTCCTTGCCGCCGAAAGAGCGGGAAAGAAGCCGAAAATCGCTCCGAAAACGAGGGAGGAACCGACAGCGACAACTACAGGTAGAAGGCCGGGAACATTGATGGCTATGTCCGTAGCTCTAAATCCTGCGGAATTGAAGAGGGGCGCCAGGTACGCTCCAACCATCCGGTAGAGGGCGAACGACAGCACAATGCCGATGATACTGCCGATTCCGGAATAGTAGAGCGCCTGGCCTATGAAGTAGCGGCGGATTCCCGCCCTGTTGGTGCCTAGGGCACGTCTTAGCCCGATGTCTCTGGCGCGGTTGAGAACCTCGACAAGCATCACGCTAAAAATCCCGATCGAACTCGTTACCAGTATAATGAAGCCGAGAATAGTTACCGCAAGAGCAAAATTCTTGACCGAATTGCGGCTCTCTTCTATAAAATGAGCGCTGCCGTTTGGAAGGCCTTCGTAAATTCCAAGAATAAGTCCCTCGCCATATTGAGGCTCGAGGATTGATCGGATTCTGGATTCTGCTTTCTGAAGATTATCGTCGGTAATACGGGCCATGAGTATCGCACCGCGCTGAATTGGATGGATCCTCATGCCTTGAGGTAATCCGGTCATGATAGGAAAAATAAAATCACCAATTCCAAAAGCCTCTCGTTCCATATCCGGGATGTCTGTGAATACGCCGACTACCGAGTAATTTTCTATCCCCGAGCGGCCGGCAATTCCGACAGTTTCACCAAGAGCCGCATCTGGAGAGCCGAAGAGCATCTTCGCAGATAATGCGGATATAACCACGACCTTCCTGATCGCATCTACGTCTGCTTTGCTGAAAAAGCTTCCCGTCCCGAATTCGAGATTCATCAATTCGGCATATGTCTCATTGGTCTGGATTGTCGACCGTATTTCATACGTTTTGTCGCCTTGCCATACTATGGGCTTTACCCATGCTTCGCCGAAAAAAGCGATGTCGGAAAGATTCTCATAGTCCGATGCAAGAATACTGATTATGTCTGGAGTGAAACGTCCCGGCTGCTGAAAATCTATTCCGCCTTCATTATTAATTTCTCCGTTGATAATGGAAATACGGCGGCCCTGTTCAGACGAAGCCGAATCCAGAGCATCGTTTATATCCATGCTTAATGACAAGGTGATGGCAAGTGTGGCGACTCCAATTGTCACGGTTATAAGGATAAGCACAGCCCGTAGTGGATGGGCTTTGAAGTTGTAAATAAAGCTTTTCAATGAAGATAACATATAGCCCCCTATTCGGATCTAATCGCGAGAGATGTGTCGGTATTCTTTGCAATTATTGCCGGATACATGCCGAAAACCACGCTGAATAAAAATCCGGCCAAGGCTCCGACAAACAAATCAAGCCCAAAGGTCTCTGATGCAAATCCCTGACCAGATACAATTGTCGTCATCAGAAGGGCATAGACTTGAGGAGAAACAATCAGGCCGATTACCCCGCCTGCGATGCACATGAGGACAGATTCGGACATAAATTGGATATAAATATCCACCCTTGTTGAGCCAAGGGCTCTCATAATGCCTATCCCTTTCGTGTGCTTGATTATTCGAATGAGCATGAGATTTAGAAGGTTGATAGCGGCAATGAATAAACCGACCGCCGACAGAAATACAAGTACTACGATAACACGGCTCAAAGTCTGCCGTTCATTCCTCAAATCCTCCATGGAATCCGATATCATGATATTGATGTTAGGATGGGCGTTGGCGAAGTATACGGAAAGCTGATTGAGTGCCGCTCGCGTTGCCGAGGAGTTTTCAGCGGTAAAATGAATATTGGTAATCGGCGTCTGCTTGCCCCAGAGCACTTCGAAAGATTGCATAGGTGCAAAAGCCATAACGTTATATGATGTACTATCGGTTGAGTCGTAAGTATCAGTAGATTCAAGTACACCGACGATAGTAACTGTTTGATAATCGAGCGAGACTCTCGATCCGATAGCGGTTCCATCCGGGAAAAGTGTTTCAGCTAATTCGCTGCCTAATACCATTACTGAGTTCCCCGCGTCCAGATCGTCCTTCGTAAACAGGAATCCTTCCGCGGCTTTGAGTCCATAAGCACTAAAAAATTCAGATGTTGTGCTGATTCCGGGAAACTCATCAATCGGAAGTTCGACTATAAGTTCATCTTTTTCCAGAGCCTTGCCGATGCTTTCGATTTTTTTAGCCGTTTCCTTATCTGCGCCTCTTTTTTCCTTTGTCAACCTCATGAGAGCCTGAGTAGTCACTACATTTTGCCTTTCGTGAACATATGCAT
>JABGPX010000584.1 GCA_018644745.1 Spirochaetales bacterium | reverse complement strand
ACCGATGATCCATCCCAACTATGGGAAGTCTTCGGACTTGACGGAAGCGGAGCTGAAAAACCTCAGAGCTCATTACTGCGCTGAAGCTGAACTTGTGGACCGGTATGTCGGGCGGATACTCGAGAAGATTGACGACTTGAGCTTGTGGGAAAACACAATTGTAATATTCACGACAGATCACGGCATCAGTCTCGGGGAGAAGGAGAGGACGGGGAAATCTAATATCCATGATAATGATGACAGATACTGGCCCCTGTATCCCGAAATAGCGCATATACCGTTTATGATTGCCGCACCGGGACTCGAGGGCGGAACCGAGGTTGATGTGATTGCCCAGCCCGTCGACACAATGTCTACCCTCGCGGAACTTGCAGGTATCGAAGTTGACCAGCCCGAAGATATCGAAGGCAAGTCATTTGCGCCGCAGTTGAAAGGTGATAGGGATAAGACCTGCCGCGAATTTGCGGTTACATCCCAATGGCTTGGCCAGAGCCTCGGCGATAATGGTATGACTCCGGTTGTCTATACAGATAAATGGGCGTATATCCCGATTGGGCCGTATAAGGGCAGAGAACTCTATGATCTTGAAAGTGATCCTGAGACGCTGAATAATGTAATTAACGGGAATGAAGAGAAAGCCTCTGAACTCCATAAACTTCTTATTGATTTTCTTAAGGAGCACGGTGCTCCAGAAGAAACAGTGAAAATTTTTCAGGAATAGGGATGTACCGTACCCGTGAGTAACCCTGGATAGCCTATCCGGAGTGCCTGTGCCGGGAGACTATCTCGTGCTGCAATTCGGGGGCGAGTGATGTAAAGCGTGCCGAGAAACCGCCTACCCGTACGATAAGATTTGGATATTTCTCCGGCTCGGTTACAGCGCGTTCGAGTTCGGCAACGCTGGTTGTATTACCCTGAAAGATCATGCCTCCGCCTTCCAGGAACCGGATGAGTACAGATTTCACGATCTCGGCACTTGCCCACGCTGGATCCATATCCCACATCGTAGTTGCTCCGCCGTTCACGACCGAATAGTCCAACGATACACATGAGTTTATCGCCGGTGTGATGCCGGCGGTCATGGCGATACCTTGCGGGGTTATACCGTGGCCGATTGTCTCCCCCGCGAACTGGCCATCGGCTCTCGCGCCAAGCTCCGCACTCGACCCGGGTATCCAGACAAAGCTGAATAACATGGGCTTGAGTCCGCCGCCGAAACGGTTCACCGTGTTTTTCGCGCGGGTGCAGATACTCGACAAAACCCGATCGGCCATCTTGTCAGCTCCACTATCCTCAACTCCATAGCGGGTTAGGTTTCTGAGATGCACCCGGATTTCCTCGTACCCTTCGTAGTTCGCTCTGAGGGCCGCAAGTAATTCCTCCGCTGTCATAAAAGGGTTATCAAACACCGCGGATTTTATCGCGCTCAGAGCGTCTGCCGCGGCGGTTAGGCCCAGAGGCGAGAATCCGTAGTCGTGATATCGGGCACCTCCATCCTGCTGTTCCCGCCCTCGTTCGAGGCAGTCGTCAACCAGCGACGACAACAGGTAGCAGGGGCGAAGGCTTGCATATACCGAGCTGCCGATATCCAAGGCTTTTCCCCACTCCGTAAACTCCCTTTCTATTTCGCCTTCGAATGCACCGTAGAAGCTCTCAAAATTTGTATACCGGTCGATGGTTTTCGCCGCCGTGAGGATCTGTTCCCCGGACAGCAGATCCGCCCCGCCGTTTATCACATACTCCAGTACCTTGGCGACATTGATCGTGCCTGTGAAATTCATGTCACTGGCCATGCCCTGGCAACTCATCTCCATGCAGCCGCCGGCCATAAACATACCCGCGTCTTCCGGGGAGGTTCCCGATTTCACTACTGCACCGCGGCAGGCTTCGTCGTTGTATATCTGAGCGCGGTTAGCGCCGCCCAGCAGATATGCAACATTGAGATCGATAAACTCATCAGGATCATTCCGGGAAAGACGGGTGTAGACCGATGGGTGGGTCTGATTCAGGTCCATTATTGATTCGATCATCATGTACGAGAGAGGATTGAGCGATGAACTGCCGTCGGGCTGTGTTCCCCCGACCGTGATCGCCTCTACCCAGCCGTCGACATCCTGGATGCGCTCGTGCAAACGGATGAACAATTCGTCTACAAGATTGCGGGCGTCGGCCATGCTGATTGCCCCGTCGGCGAGGTCGCGCTCGAGGTATGGCCACAAGAAGTAATCGAGCCTGCCGGGACCGTTTCCTCCGTATGGGTTCTCAAACATCACCGCCAGGTACTGAAAGTAAAACCCCTGCACTGCTTCGTGGAAACTCCGCGCGGCAAATCGAGGAACCCGTTCGCATATCTCGATGAGGCCGCCTAAGTCCGGGCCTCTCTGTCGTAAGGTGTCAATATGCCGGTTGTTCCAGGCCAGGACTGCCTCCCACAGGATTATCGCTCCTTCGTAGAGTTGGTTGCTTTTGTCGTTCCGGTCCGCTGCCAACCGGATTCTGAGATCGTGCAGTAATCCATCAATTCCATCGGCCAAAATACGGTCCCATCGCCAGCCGACATGCCCTGGCGCGGAATATGGTTCAAAGGGAAGGTCCACGCCGGCCTCTTTAGCTAACCTTTCAAACTCGGAGCCTACACGATACGGGCCAAGCTTCTCCTCGAGGGATTTCTGGTCTTCAGTGAAGCCTGATGTCTGATATAGCATGCCTGTCAGCCGTTCACCTGAAAAGCTATAAACCGGTTCATTCTTGATAGCAAAAGCCAGGGACAGGGCATAGCGTTTCCAGTATGGTCGCCCGCCGTAGAGGTCGAAAAAACCATGGGCAAAATTAGCCAGGCGCGGGCTGGGAGGCGGAGAGGCGCCCCTTCTTCTACTTTCTGACAGGAACACGGCGGTTCGAGAATGGGCGACAGTATCCATAGCGATATTGTGGCGGAATTGCATGATCGATACAATGGCCGGACATCAAATATTCATTATTAAGATCCTAATAAT
>JABGPX010000928.1 GCA_018644745.1 Spirochaetales bacterium | reverse complement strand
CCATTGCGGAACCGAGGATGTTGAGAGTGCCCGGGTATACAATGCCCGAGGGCACTAGGTGTAGCTTGTACGTGGTATCTCCAGCAACAATTGTATGTCCGGCATTAGCTCCGCCTGAAAAGCGAACAACAATGTCAGATTCTGCCGCGAGAAAATCGACAATTTTACCTTTTCCCTCGTCTCCCCATTGAGCTCCGATAACAACAATATTCATAATTCATCCTACGGCATCTTTTGACAACGCCTTTTTGTTCCTGTTAGTACTTGTATTGGTATTTAAAGCCGCCCAAGTCTAACAGAAAAGCATCTTCATGAAAACTATATTCAAAGCCTATTCACTGACCTATCAATATTCCAGACTGGCTCGCGAATAATTAGGCGCCTCTTGCGTTATTACCACATCATGAGGATGGCTCTCAGTAAGCCCCGCGTTCGTAATCTTTACGAAATTTTTATACCAGCGCAGGTCTTCTATGCTTTCGCAACCGCAATAACCCATACCCTTCTTCAAACCAACTACTAATTGGTGGATGAATGGCCTTAGTTCTCCTTTGAAAGGAACCCTTCCTTCAATACCCTCGGGCACAGGGTCTTCATCTTTGCCCATTCGATATCGATCTCCGGAACCTTCTTTCAGCGCCCCCATTGAGCCCATACCGCGATACTGCTTGAACATGCGTCCGTCGTATATTATCTCCCGGCCGGGAGCTTCTTTGAGACCGGCGAGTAGATTCCCCAGCATTACCGTACATGCCCCGCCTGCCATCGCCTTGGTAATATCACCGGAAAACTTTATTCCGCCGTCGGCTATAACGGGAATACCATGCTTATCCGCCTCTTCCGCACACCACATCACAGCACTAAGCTGAGGTACACCAATTCCCGCGACTACTCTGGTTGTACAAATCGATCCCGGCCCTACGCCGACTTTTACCGCATCAGCTCCGGCATCTATTAACCGGCGGGTTCCTTCCGCGGTCGCCACGTTTCCACCAACTACAAGGACAGAAAATTTCTTTTTAACATCCTCCAAAGCTTCGATTACGCTCTTTGTGTCCCCATGCGCGGTATCAAAAACCACAAAGTCGACCTTCGCGTCTATCAGAGCGGGAAGTCTCTTTACATAATCCTGGGGAGATATAGCCGCTCCGACGATGAGACGTCCGCTCGCATCGGTTGCCGCCAAAGGAAACTGCTGATGCATCTCCATATCTTTGGCCGTTACGAGGCCGGTAAGGTGATTCTCCGCGTCCACCACGGGAAGTTTTTCAATTTTGAACTCGTCGAATTTCTCCCTCGCACTTTCCGGCGTGGGAACCCCGCGTTCAGTAACGGGATTCAATGTCATGATATCCTCTACCTTCAGATTGTTATCACGGCAGAACCGCAAATCTCTACCGGTAACTATGCCGCAGAGCTTGTCACTGTTATCTACTACAGGAAGACCAGAGATATTATGCTTCGCTATTAGCGCTCGTACCGCCGAGATTGTTTGATCTTTGTGAACCGTGAGGGGTGATTCAATAATCCAATTCAGATACCTCTTCACCCGCCCCACGTGTTTTGCTTGATCCTCCGACGTGAGATTTCGGTGAATAACGCCTGCTCCGCCTTCAAGAGCTAAAGCAATTGCCAGCCGGTCCTCGGAAACAGTGTCCATCGCCGCGGATAATACAGGAATATTCAGGGTCAGATCCCCGGCAAGTCTGGTTTTTACCGACGCATCTCCGGGTAGTATGCGGGAGTGCGCCGGCATGAGAAGTACATCATCATAGCTCAGCGATTCCTTAATTGTCATTCAAGTTCCTTTTTTTAAGATTTTTCATCAATTCTTTATATGTGTTAGCAATCGAACGAGCCTTTTCTGCTGCTTTGCCGCGATAAGAAGACGGATCAGCGAAAAAATCTTCCGCGTTCTGTCCTCGAAGTTCCTGAAAGCGAGTGCGAATCAGACTCCAGGCTTTCTCATTTTTTTTCAGCGCTTCAAGAAAGGAAATTCCTTCATTCTCACAAGCCAATGTAATTTTCCGTATCACCTCGTGTGCGTCCGGCTCGCCGCCGAGAGAAAGCAGAATATACGCCGGTTCAGCAAGCAGAAGGTCTCCGGCCGTGTTAAGATTTGCACGCAGCCGGTTATTATCGATGTACAGAGATGCAAGGATTTTCTTCATCCTATTTGCCGCGGACGCAAAACCGGCAAGATATTCAACCGCGAACCGCGAGGAAGCTGAATTGGTCAGGTCACGCTGGTGTTCTGAAATCTGATCCATAAAAAATGTTTGAACCCTCGGGGAAAACGCTTTCCACAAGCTCTTTACATGCTCGCTGTTCCAGGGATTCCTTTTTTGAGGCATCGTAGAGCTGCCTACCTGGGTCGATGAGAAAAATTCCCGGACTTCGCTTATCTCCGACCGCTGCAAATTGCGAAGATCATCCGCTAAATTCGCGATAACGCCGAAAGCTATGTTTACTTCAAGAAGCGCTCGAAGGAGATATTCCGGTTCCACCATCTGGGTACAGATTTCCGACGGTTTTATGTCCAAATATCCGAGACAGAGCTTTTCCAATTCTTCCGGATCTTTCACTATCATACTGGTAGCATTGTATGCGCCGACCGCACCTGAAAGTTTCCCTCGAAGATCTTTCGATCTGTCAGATAGTTCCTTAATCGATTTGCCCAGACGGGCCGCATACTCCGCGAAAGCAAATCCGATGGTAATCGGAACCGCGTGCTGGCCGTGGGTTCTGCCGACCTGGGGAGTTTCTGCTTCGTTTTCGCAGAGTTCGATCAGCAGCTCTTCCACCTCAATCATCAATGGCAGAATGCAATTCCTAATGGCATCACGTATCCTCAGCGCAAAGGCAGTATCGAGAATGTCAACGGATGTCGCGCCGAGATGCACATAGGGCTTGAGCTCATCTGAGATTTTGCTCTTCATGACATTTACTAATGCCCGTATATTATGCTGGGTTTTTTCTTCCTCGCTGTACACTTCG
>JABGPX010000663.1 GCA_018644745.1 Spirochaetales bacterium | reverse complement strand
CGAATGGATCATGACCGCAGTCATAGAACTCCCATGCCGCAGGAGTCCTTTCGCCCTCGCCGTCAGGATTGCAGCCGTAGAAAAATATGAGCTTATAACGGTCATCTCGAATTCCAAAGTGTGCAGGAACCCGCAGGTCGTGGGCCATGTGCATCCAGTAGCGATAGTAGGTAACCCTGCGCCAATCATCAGGTTTCGCTTCACCTTTCAGTGCCCCCGCAAAACTAAGACCCTGCATATACTCGGGTGTCTCATGTGCCCCGGCAAGTTCCAGGATTGTGGGCGCAAAGTCGGTGTTGTTGATGAGCCAATCGTTGGTTGATTCGCTTTTCGGCATTCCAGGGGAGCAGACAATGAACGGCATACGCAGTGATTCCTCGTACATCCAGCGTTTGTCGATCAGGTCGTGTTCTCCCAGCAGGAATCCCTGGTCGCTGGTGTAGATGATGATCGTATTTTCTAATTCCCCGGTTGCCTCGAGGAAGTCGATCAGCCGCTGTATATTATCATCGATTCCTTTGACGCAGCGAAGATAGCGCTTCAGGTAGATCTGGTAGGCGAGCTTGCCGTGTTCCGGCTCTGGTAGATCCTCGTCGACTCCAAGCTTGCCCGCGAGATTCCAGCTTGGATGGGCCTTCGTTACGCCGGCCCCAAACCCACGTGATGCGATCGAACCAAACCCCTCTGCCGGCTGGTTGTGCAGGTTCGAAGGTTCAGGAATATCCGCATCCTCGAGATAGCTGTCGTAGCGCGGTGCATTCTCATACATGTCGTGAGGCGCTTTGAAGTGATGCATCAGGAAGAACGGCTTGCTTTTGTTTCTTGCGTTCTTAAGCCACTCAAGACCAATATCGGTTACGGCGTCGGTGGAGTGTTTGCCTTTCTGTGTGATGACATTGCCTGGCCATGGATTATCGCCGCGGATTCGAAAATCAGGATCGAAGTATTTTCCCTGGCCCGGCAGAACACAATAGTAGTCGAATTGTGCCGGCTCCTCCTTCAGGTGCCATTTCCCGATCATGGCTGTTTCATAACCGGCCTTCTTCATCTCCATTGGGAGAAACTGCCGCTCCGGAGCCAGTCTGTCGTTTAGATTAAGGACGCCGTTGGTCTGTGAGTACTGACCGGTGATGATGCTGGCCCGGCTTGGCGTGCAGATTGAGTTGTTGCAGAAAACACGGTCGAACCGTATTCCCCGTCGTGCCAGGGCGTCGATGTTGGGTGTGGGATTCAGTCCGGCCAGGCGGCTGCCGTAAATCCCGACCGCCTGAGATGTGTGATCATCGGACATGATGTAAAGGATGTTAGGACGCTTGGTCATCGGATTTCAAACCTCCATCTCGATCTTAATCATGTCTCCATACTAGCTGATTCTTGCAACCTCGACCACCTTCGCATACACCTACGATAATGCCCTGTGATAGTCCGGAAAGCTGCTACAAACGACAAACCATAGAAACATTTGCAGTTAGGCCGGGAGCGAGCTTACTTGTTGTCCAGCTTTTATCACAACATGAACTTTGCTCACCGAGGAGATATCGGAGAGAGGATCACCGTTAAGGACTAACAGGTCGGCAATTTTCCCTTTTCCCACAGCTCCAATTTGATCCGACATGCCCAGCATAACGGCCGCGGATCGGTTCGCCGCGTCCAGAGCATCGGCGGGTGACATGCCGGCTTGCACCAGGCACTTTAATTCGCTAATGAGATTGTCCGCCCGATTGCCGGGCGTACCTCCGTCATTACCGGCGGCGATACGCACTCCCGCGTCTCGCGCGCGGCGAAAGCTATCGATGTGCGAGTCAAAAACTCTCTTTGCTTTCTCAACCGCGAAAGCGGGAATACCTCCATCTGTCCCTAAATCAATAATATGATATACTGCGGCCAATGTTGGTACAAGCCAAACTCCGCGTTCTATCATCATATCGATAGCTTCAGTGTCCAAAAAAATACCATGTTCAATGGAACCGATTCCGGCCCGGATGGCATTCTTGATTCCTTCGGTTCCCTGTGCATGTGTGGCAGTTTATTAAACCCGGCATGACTGTTTTCCCATCCAAGTTCAAGATTTCTTCATTGCTGCCGGGTATCCGGACCTCGGAGATTTCGGTTATGTGTTCCCCTTCTATCCGAATATCAGCTTTTTCAGTCACACGACCGGTACCGTCAATAAGGCGTACATTGCTTAGAATCATTGATTTAGCCTCCGCAATAAATATACACGAGGAGACTCGACACAGGAAGGTGAGATTACCACAACAAATTATATGACTGAAAACTTGCCGATGGAATGTTTTTGCATTATATTTTTGAGTACTCAAAAATAGGTTTTTCAGTTACCAAAAAGGAATAGCTATGAACCGTACCAATAAGAAAATACCGCTAATCATCCAACTATTTCTCGCAGCGATTCTGGCTCTATGTATTGGTCTGGGGAGCGCGGGAGCGGATACAACATCGGGATACGACGGAAACGCCGGCTTTGGCATGGGAACTGTCGGCACCCTCGGCAGCGATCCGATAGGAATCGATCCGCAGGTCTATCTAACCACCTGGAACTTTAACAATCTTGCACCAGCCCAACGGTCGAAGGTGTACCGCGAAACGGTCTTGGAGGATGGGACGCTGCTGCGGGAATATTGGATCGAGGCTGTCGGTAGAGATATAGAGATTGCGCCGGGAGTAACATTCCCGGCTTGGACATATTCCGGGCAGGTGCCGGGACCCACTATACGAGCCACCGAGGGCGATATAGTGCGGGTCCACTTCAGCAATATGGGCACCCGGCCCCACACGATGCATTTTCACGGGTATCACCCCGCCGGTATGGATGGCTCGATGCCGGAGGATTATGTTTTTCCTGGCGAGTCATTCGTTTACGAGTTCGAAGCGGCGCCATATGGCCTCCATCTCTATCATTGCCACTCCACGCCGCTCACGCAGCATATCCACAAGGGTTTGTATGGTGTATACATCGTGGATCCTATAGCACCGCGTC
>JABGPX010000298.1 GCA_018644745.1 Spirochaetales bacterium | reverse complement strand
TCGCCCATCGACGATATGGTCCCGGAGCCACTACTGACCAAATAATGCGCTTTGCATTCAAGGTTGCGGTGAACAGAATGACCCCGGCGCATCTGAAGAAAAATAAACAGACCAAACCGCCACCGATGTAAAATCCTCACCCATAATTATGGAATTCAAAAAAAAATTGACATACAGCAACCATTACGCTACTATTGTAGCAAAATGCAGCAGATTGTGCAAAAAGGTGAGTGATGTCAACAACAAGTCCGATAAGGCTGAATCCGGCACTTATTGCAGCAGCAAAGAAAGCAGGTTCTATAAAGAAAAGATCGGCACCAAAGCAGGTCGAATTCTGGGCTGAGATAGGAAAGGCTGTAGAACTCACAATGGATATCAATGATGTATATGCCGTAATTCAGGGCTTAAAGAAAATCACGGTTGAATCCGTTAAGTCGGTACCAGTAGATCCGGCGGATGTCTTTGGTGATCTTGAAGAAAGCCGGAAAAAGGGAGAGCTTGCGAAGAAAGTTACATCGGCAACTGTATATTTTGAAGTGAGTAAGGAAAAGCAAGGTTTTCTTGACAGAGTAAATTCTGCTACGGGCCAGCGTCAAACAGGCCAGTTTCATAATGGAGAATTTGAGATCTTAGAATGAAAGTTTCGCGGCAATTATGGATACTGACCGGCGGTAACGGAGCGGGGAAAACAACCTTTTATAATAAATTTCTGGCACCAAAAGGTATCAAATTGGTAAACGCTGATGTAATTGCCAAAGCGATCAATCCGGACAATCCGGAAAATGTCAGCAATGACGCGGCAAATATAGCGGAGCAGATTCGAGAGGAGCTGCTTCTTGATGGTGTATCTTTCTGCTTTGAAACAGTATTTTCCCATGTAACAATGATAGATTTCGTGGCAAAGGCCAAGACTTTAGGTTACCAAATTATTCTTATTTATATTCATCTAGATACTTCCAGTCTAAACGAAGCACGGGTTTATCAGCGTGTATGTGATGGCGGCCACGATGTACCAGTTGACAAGATCCACAGTCGAATCCCTCGCACTATGAACAATATTGCTGCCGCTCTGCCGTTGGTAAACGAAGCCAGGCTGCTAAATAACTCTTCCCGGGATAATCCCTTCCTTCCGACGGCCATAGTAAGACAAGGTAGACTTAGGTGGGCGGATGCCCCCTTACCAGAATGGGCTGAAGATATTTTGATTAATACTCGTTAGCATTTTATTTCTGCGACTATCTAATGCTACCTCAGCTCGAAAGTGATATACTCGCAAAATCCCGCTCGGAGGACTTTAGAAAAATGGGACTCATCGGAACACTACGGCTGCCGTTTGTAATACTTACCCCGGCGTGTGTCGTGCTCGGGATAGCCACGGCCTTATCTTCAGGAGGGACACCGCGCTGGTGGGAAGTGCTCCTCGTTACGGTGGGCGCGATCCTCACACATCTCGTTGTGAACATACTCAATGAGTATCAGGATCACAAGAGCGGATTGGACTCAAAGACCCACCGCACCCCCTTTAGCGGCGGAAGCGGATCGCTGCAGGAAAACCCCCAGCTCGCACCCCGTGCTCTTTTTTTAGGCCTTGCCACAGCCGCGGCGGCAGCGGGCATAGGGATTTATTTTGTCGTGACAGGAAGTCCCCTTCTTCTCGTTTTCGGCGCGGTTGGCCTGCTCGCGGCGCTCTTCTATACTCCCTGGATTGCCAAGCAGCCGCTTATCTGTTTGATCGCGCCAGGCTTGGGATTCGGCACCTGCATGGTCATTGGTACTCACCTGGCTCTCGGCGGATCCCTTACTTGGGCCACCGTAATCGCATCTTTCATACCTTTTTTCCTGGTAAGTAACCTTTTACTGATAAACCAATTCCCCGATGTGGAGGCGGACCGCCAGGTCGGTAGAAAAAATATTGTCATAACCGCGGGATATCGCACCGGCGCGATGGTGTATGGACTCTTCTTGCTCCTCACCTACGCTGCTATCGCGATTGGCGTCATAACCCGGCAGTTTCCCCTATGGAGTCTTCTCGGTTTGCTGACCCTGCCTGCCGCGGCAAAAACATTCTTGGGCGCTCTGAAGAACGGGAACAATACAGAGAAACTCATCTCTGATCTTGGACTGAATGTGATTATTGTATTACTGACTCCAGTGTTAACAGCCATAGGAATATTTACCGGCTAACCGCTGATTTATTGTGCCATGAGAATACGTGACGGTATCATGGTGGCCAACAAGATAGGTAAAGTATAATCTCACCGGGCATCGCTGACTGACACGACAATATTGTGGGACTTCGCTTTGAGACTTTCTGGTCGATCCACAGCGGCGCGCTTTTCCCGGTCAATCTTGTGGGCCGCTCCGCGTCCTTGTATACAATGGCTGCCGAAAGTAGACCCGTTTTATCCTCGAAAATTTTCTGTCGGCGGTTCCCGCGAAAGATTCGAAATCTAATATATAAAGTACTTTCAACTACTCTATTTTATTCTTCTCTCTTTTTCTAGAAAACGGCGGCTACCCCCAAAAGGATAGCCGCCGTTTTGTTTTATTATATACCTGTCAGCCCTTGATTGCACCGACCCGCACGCCGGATGCGAAATGCTTCTGCAAATAGGGATAGATAATAAAAATCGGCAAGGCACCCACGATGATGATTGCTGCCGTGAGACCCTCCATAGAAATAAGCGTCTCTTCAATATCAATACCCATCATCTCAGCCAACTCCCTCAACCTCTGTTCACCGTCCGGACCTATAAAAAGCATGGAACGGAGTTTTACCGGAAAGAGAGCTTTCAACGGATCGTGAACGTAAAGTATGTTGGTTATCCAGGTGTTCCAGAAACCGACGCCCTTAAAAAGGGCATATGCGGAAAAAACCGCTTTGGACATCGGAGCAATAATGCTGCGAAATATCAGAAACTCACCTGCCCCGTCGAGTTCCGCCGATTCGGTGAGGCTGTAAGGAATCGACCAGTAGTACTGCCGAATAATAATTATCCAGAAT
>JABGPX010000927.1 GCA_018644745.1 Spirochaetales bacterium | reverse complement strand
AGTTGTTGTAAAAGCTTACTGGCTCCCCCTTCTTCTCATGTCAACGGTAGCCGGAGCTTTGGCGTTCATTCTTATTCCCTGGATGGGATCACGGATGTATCCTGATCACCGTTTCGAACGATCAATGATCGTGTACGGCGCCGCTACCGGCACACTGGCCACAGGCCTCGCTCTGCTCAGAGTTATTGATCCGGATTTCGAAACTCCGGTGGCCAATGATTATATGCCGGCATCAGCCATCGTATTCCTTTTCGCTATTCCCTTGATTCTGCAGATTCACCTGCCGGCGTACGCGTATAGAGACGGCACACCCGGACTGTATTGGGTTTCCATTGGAATCTGTCTGGGTTACATTGTGCTGGTCGGCGTGGCATATTTTCTGTTGTCACGAAAGAAGGCATTTGCCAAAGCCGGGAAATTGTGGCTCGAAGAGGAAGCTGAATAGATTTAGCGCTCCCAGGTTACCGCGGCTTCAATCATTGCCCGAAAATTCTCGATCGGCACGTAGTGAGGAATCGAGTTTGCCGATGAAAGGGCGTACGCTCCTTTTCGACCGACATCTTCGAGAAGTCCGTTTACTTCACGTTTCACCTCACCGGGAGTTCCGCGGGTAAGGGTGTAACCTAGATCGACGTTTCCAATCAAACATACCTTGCTGCCGTATTTCTCTTTAAGTTTGCGGATATCCATAGCCTTCGGCTCAATCGGATTGTACGCGTCCATTCCTAGTTCAATCAGACGGTCGAAAACAAGCGACAAGTCACCGTCAGAATGATAGATAAACGGAACGTTCCTGCTGCGGCACAGATCGGCTATTTTTTTAATCCAGGGGAACAGCAGGCGTTCGAGTATCTCCGGGGCTACCATGAGCCCTTCGGTATAGGCGATATCATCAGCAACTTTTAATGCGCCGACTGCCGGGTTTTCGATAAGCCGTTCCGAGGATTCCAGGATTATGCAGCCGATCCGGTCGGTGACTGCCTGAACAAAATCAAAGTTTTCCAGCAGCGCCATGGCAAAGGTATCGAAACCCATAAGCCGCCAGGTGTCGGTGAATATATGACCCGTTGTCAGCACGATTTTCATTCCCGGTTCCAGTTCCGAAATAAGGCCGCTAAACTCCTCGGAAGCGATGTCATCTGGAGACGGAAATGGATGGCCTTCGAGCTGCTCCAGGCTGGTGATTACACCGGTTCCCTCAGAAGCCCAGGCCCTTCCATCCGCGAGTACTCCTTCCTTGTCAGTTCGTTCTCCCTCTCCGGGTTTGATACCTTTGGGGTTCATGTCTCCCAGATCTATGTTGAACGGAACGAAATCATGCCCGGAGCTCTTCCAGAATGCCACTTCGTCGGCAGGGGTTCGGACCGCCCGGCCCAGATATTCGGCTTTCTTGCCTTTGTCTACCGTCATTTCCGCCAGGGGTATTCTTTCCGGCTTTTCTCCGCAAAGTGCTGCTTCTAGTATTTCGAAATCCGGCTTATATTTGATATTCATAAAATCGCCTCTAATACACATATATTCGTTATATCGGATTATGCATGCTACTTTTTCCCGCTCATTTCTGCAATGCTGATGATTTCTCTCGACCCGTCACCAAATGGGTGGTACTCTAAAAGAATGAAAAGCATTCTCTTTTTTGACGACTTTCTGATACACAGGCAAGATTCCATCAAACGAAGCTTCCATACTCCGAAGTGGCTTGATGAGTTTTCCTATTCAGATCCTAAATCTCCCTATGGAATGGGGTACGCGAGCGTGCTGCCAGCCCCCGACGGAGGTTATTATCTTTTCTACACGGTTTTGTTGAGAAAAGATAATATTGCCATGGAGTCGCCGGTTGGTGTCTGTATGGCCCGGAGTGATGACGGACTCACTTGGGAACCTGTTGATACCGGAAAGAGCCTGGTGCCGGGTTATAACAATGTGATTCTGGCGGGAAATCCTGCCCCCGGCGGAAGCTGCGTATATTATGACGCAGACGATCCTGATCCGAACAGGCGGTACAAAGTTACTATTTCACCGGTGGGCCGGATCGAGACAGGTATCGCGATAATACCGTCGATTGTTCAATGTTCACCTGACGGCATCGAGTGGAGTCCCTGCGGAGAAGGGGAGTTTCTTCCTTATCATAGCGATACATACAATTCACTCCTTCGCAATCCGGTTACCGGAAGATATCAGATTACCTTGCGCCGGCGATGGGGTGAACGCAGAGTCTGCCTTGTCGAAAGTGAAAATTTTTCTGAGTGGACGAAGCCCCGGGCGATCCTTCACCCCACATCAATTGATCCTGTTTCCACGCATTTCTACGGCATGCCGCAATTCTATATTCGAGATTCCGGTATCTTTGTCGGCTTCCTATGGAATCAGCATATGCCGTACAACGACGTGATGGGAGGTCCGGTACAAACCGAGTATGCCTATTCGTATGATGGACTTATGTGGAACCGCAGCCATGAACTCTCTATCGGTCTGCGGGAACGCGGAGAGTTCGGAGGCGGTTCGATGTACGCTTCAGCTTTGATCGAGCGGGAAGAAGATATTCTTGTATACAGCGTAGCTCGACTCGAGGAGCACGGGCGAATTAAGGAAATTATGGACGAACGCGGAGCGAGCGGCGTTCTGCTGCCGGGAACTCTGAGAAAAGACGGTTTTGTCAGTCTTTCTTCTAAATACGGGATGGGGGAAATCACTACCGAGTGTCTGCAGTTAAACGATGGTGCCGTTTCTCTTAATGTCGCGGCTCCCCTCGGCGGCGTGCGTGTGCAGGTGTGCGATCATCGGTATAGCCCTCTTCCTGGATATACTTACGAGGATAGTGTTGAGATCAGGGGCGACCATCTATCGATTGAACCTCAATGGAAAGATCGGATAGATTTATCCGAGTTTCAAAAAGATGGGCGGTGGATTCGCCTGCAAATCCAGATGGAGCAATCGGAGCTGTACAGTATTCGAGGCGACTTTTCGGCCACTGTAAATGATCTTGCACCAGTAATACAGAACCTAT
>JABGPX010000580.1 GCA_018644745.1 Spirochaetales bacterium | reverse complement strand
CCCCTACGGACGATGCGTATGGAAATGTGATAACAACGTGGTGGATCATCAATCGGTGCTTATCAATTTTCAAGACGGCTGTACCGCCACGCTCAACATGATCGGCGGCACCGCTCGACCCGGCCGGTATATTCATCTGGTGGGGACACATGGGGAAATCGCCGGATGGATACATGACGACCGGTTCACCATCTACCGGATCGATCCTCGTCCGGGTCATGAGTTTTCTGAGGAGATTGTGGATGTCGGTGTTCAAGGGGACGCAAGCGGCGCTTTCGGCGGCCACGCTGGAGGGGATCTTCGGCTCATGGAAGATTTTCTCAAGATACTCGAGGGTGAGCCGGCGTCGATTTCATCGACTGATCTCGAAGACTCCATATCCGGGCATCTGCTGGGATTTTGTGCCGATAAATCGATGGAGAGTGGAAATATAATACCTATTGAGTTCCTGGATTAAAGGAAAACCGTTGTCGGATTAGTTCTCTGGCCAAAAAATTAGTATTCTTAACCTCGGAGGTCAGAAATGTCACTACGACCAGTTAGCCAGATGTACAAGTCTACGCCGACCATTGAAGGAGCAGGAGTAAAACTCCACCGCGCTTTCGGATTCGGCAAAACCGAAGATTTTGATCCTTTTTTACTTCTCGATGACTTTCGCAACAACCGGGAAGAAGATTATATAGCCGGATTCCCCTGGCACCCGCATCGTGGGATAGAGACTATCACCTATATGCTCGCAGGAACCGTTGAGCATAAAGACAGCCTCGGCAACACCGGGCTGCTTTCAGGCGGTGATGTCCAGTGGATGACTGCCGGCAGTGGAATCATCCATCAGGAGATGCCTAAAGGCGAACGCGGCGGGTTGATGCATGGTTTTCAGCTTTGGGCAAATCTACCTTCGTCGTTGAAGATGACCGCTCCATATTACCAGGACCGTAGCGCCGCGGATGTGCCCAAGGTAACCGATGATGATGGCACAATCGCGAGGATAATCTGCGGCGAGCTTTGGGGCAAAAACGGCGCGGTTGATGGTGTCGCCGCCTCTCCTAACTACTTCGACATTTCAATACCGCCGAATACCTCAAAAACCATAAAAGTGGATGTCGTGCGAAACGCCTTTGCCTATGTATTTTCCGGGGAAGGATTGTTTTCCAACTCCTCGGAGCCGATGGGTGTGAAGACCGATTATCTTGGCTCTGGTGAAATTGAATCAGGGGATAAGGCGGATGACCGCACGATGGTGCTCTTCGATACAGGTGATGAGATTCGCGTTGTTACCGGAGATAAGGGAATCCGATTTCTCCTGGTATCAGGAGAGCCGATTAGAGAACCTGTCGCCTGGTATGGTCCTATTGTAATGAATACTCAGGAAGAGCTGCATATTGCTACCGAAGAATATCAGAAAGGAACTTTTCTTAAACATAAAGGCGTGAGCATGTAGTATGTAAAGTATTTGGTTTTTGATGGAGGTGAAACTATGGTATAGTGATCGATGAATTTTGAATGGTCGTTTTTTCTCGATTTGGGCTTTATTTCCATCGCGCTGCTGATCGCCACGTTCCTGCGAGCTAAAATTAAATTCTTCCAGAAGTTTCTTATACCAAACGCACTCACCGCGGGATTTCTGCTCCTGCCTTTTTATAACTATATAATTCCTCAATTCGGGCTTTCGGGAATTAGCCTAGAGGGGCTTATTTACCATCTTCTCAGCATATCGTTTATTTCAATGAGTCTTCGAAAACGGAACCGGAAGCCTTTCGGCAAATCCGTTCTTTCCACTTCGGTGATGATTGTTTCCTCTCTTACCCTTCAGGGAATAATCGGCTTCGGGCTAACTTTTTTGGCCATCGCTACAGTATTCCCGAATCTTTTTCCAAGCTTTGGACTCTTTATTCCGCTAGGCTTTGAGCTTGGTCCCGGGCAGGCGCTTTCTATTGGTCTCGGGTGGCAGGAGCTTGGATTTGAAGGCGCGGGAAGCATTGGATTAACATTCGCGGCTTTTGGATTCTTATGGGCATGTTTCGGCGGAGTAATACTTATGAACCTCGGGATAAGACATGGATGGGTGAATGAGCGGCAAGCGGAGATCCTACGAAAAGGAAAAACTCGTACCGGTGTAGTCGCCCCGAAGCAGACCCTCGAGGCAGGGGCTTTACTTACCACAGAATCCGAAGCAATTGACAGCATGTCGCTGAATGTAGCTGTTGTGGCCTGTGTATATCTATTTACCTATCTGTTTCTTCAAGGTATCACCGCCCTCCTGTCTTTAGTTGGTCCTTTAGGGGAAGAACTGGCGATCA
Source organism: Spirochaetales bacterium (assembly GCA_018644745.1). The sequence continues at coordinate 713 of JABGPX010000580.1, read as the reverse complement.
ATCTATGGGGTTTGTCCTTTGTTTTCGCTGCAATCTTCGCCCTTATAACGAGGAAAATTATAGATGTGACGGGAGTTGGTCGGATTTTGGATGATGGATCGCTTACGAGAATCAGCGGTCTATCTGTCGATCTACTCGTTGCAGCATCGGTAGGTGCAATTTCTCTCGTGGTTGTGCTTAAAAACTGGATTCCCCTGCTTGTGATGGGTGCAATTGCCGGAGTGGTAACAGCGCTCTACACTTTCTGGGTAGCATCGAGAATTTTCAAGGATCATCAGTTTGAACGGGCGGTAATGCTGTTCGGTGCTTCTACGGGGACTCTCCCTACCGGCCTCGCACTTTTGCGGGTGGTAGATCCGCGTTTTGAAACGCCGGTAGCAACTGATTATATGTATGGATCCGGCATTGCGTTCTTTCTCGTTATTCCATACATCCTTTCGATAAATTTACCGGCGCATGGGTTTGCTCAGAACGACCCGTCCCGGTACTTATTAATGGCAGGCCTGCTTGGCCTTTATCTTCTATTGGTACTGGTCAGCTTGCGATTATTGGGCGGAAAAGGTACCTTCCGACGGTTCCGGCGTCTCTGGGACACGCGTCCCTACAGATCTTGACAGGCTGAACTTCATCGATCCCCGGAAATCTTTTGTAGTTGCCGAACCGCGTACCGGTAGTTTTCCCACGGCACATCGCTCGGTATAAGGTGATCGAAT
>JABGPX010000787.1 GCA_018644745.1 Spirochaetales bacterium | reverse complement strand
CGGATCGTACATGCTTGCATAGGGCTCTGGCACCATATACTGGGGATGGGGATCAAAATAGCTGGCCCAAAGAAAAAACGGCTCATCCTCTTCTGCATACTGGTCCATGAGAGCATTGGTCCGTTCGGTAATCCAGGTATTGTAATGCAGCTCCTCAGGGATTTCCCACGGTTCTCCAGGTTCTCCACTCTCATGAGTTGATTCGGTGAGCCGATCACCCAGGGTTGTCTGATTTGACCTATTTGGCACAAAATAATTTCGCCAGTTTTTACATCCCTTCGACTCCATCCACAAAGCATAATGCTGTCCAACATGAGATTCATCAGTATGATTCCGGGCGAGCTCGACTCGATCGAATCCATAAAATGGGCCGTTGAAATCCCGCCAGAAATCAAGATCATGAAGCGCGGGATACGATTCGAGAGAAGGAAAGTCCTTATTTCCTCTCAGCGGCTGGAAATGGGCTTTTCCGACAAGAGCCGTTCTGTAACCGGCTTTACTAAGATATTCACCGACAGTCGGCACCTCTTCGGGTAGTTTTGTTCCCAGGCTGTACGCACCGTGCTGACTCGGGTACATACCGGTAATCCACGAAGCTCTGGTTGGAGTACAGGTAGGATTGACCGTGTATGCCCGTTGAAATGACGTGCCCTCTTTGACAAGCCGGTCCAGATTCGGAGTATGAACCTCCGGGTTGAGATAACCCATTGCGGACCAATGCTGCTGATCGGTTGTGATGAAAAGAATGTTGGTTTGCTGGCTCATATTTCCTCCGAAGGTCGAGTACATTATTGATAACATAGCGTGATTGCCTTTGCTACCCGTGCGGTATAAACAGAAATGCGCCTCTTCCTATTCCAGTTCCGCTATGATAAGCTTCGCGAAATTACAAATTACTGGAGACATGCTCGATGCAAAATCAAAGAATTTACAAGCGGAGAATACAACAGTTTATCGACCGCATTTATGAAATGAGATATACGGATCAGACCCCGCTGAACGCCTCTTTTACCTATCATAAAGATACCCCGATCCCGTACAAGGATGCTTTAAAGGCGAAGTACAAACCTATCGCCGTCGGCAAAGCCTGGGGACAGATATGGGGATGCTCCTGGTTTAAATTCGAAGGGAAAATCCCCGCGTCCCTGGCCGGCAAGGAAGTGATGGCCCTCATCGACATCGACGGCGAGGGATGCGTATTTGTAAATGGTGCTCCTGAACGGGGTATAACCTATAAAGCAGGCAGCGAAGGGCCCCACCTGAAGCGAAGGGTGCCAATTGCAAATTCCGCGAAGAAGGACCAGCTGGTCTCAATTCTCGTGGAGGGCGGAGCAAATAGTCTTTTTGGCCGAAATCAGATCGATAAATCCTTTGACGATGCCTTTTATCTAAAACAGGCTGAATTAGTGGTTTTTCATCGCGATGTCTGGGAACTGGCTCTCGACATGAAAGTACTCTTCGAACTGGCTGGAACCTTAGAAGAGAATTCGCCACGGGCACATAAAATCCTTCGTGGCTTGAACGATACAGCGAACAGTTGGAACGACGGAAAAGGAATTGCTGAGTGCAGGAAAATCACTCAGAAACTTCTTGCAGTCCGCGCGAACGCAAGTGACACAACGGTCTGGAGCATTGGCCACGCCCATATAGATCTTGGATGGTTGTGGCCGATTAGGGAAACACGGAGAAAAGGCGGGAGAACATTTACCACGGCCCTCAGGCTCATGGAGGAATACCCGGAGTATAAATTCGGTGCAAGTCAGCCTCAGCTCTATAAATGGGTCAAAGAAGATTACCCCTCGGTCTATGAGGAAGTAAAAGCATCCGTAAAGAAAGGTAAATGGGAGCTTCAGGGAGCCATGTGGGTGGAGCCGGATATGAATATAACCGGCGGCGAAGCTCTTGTGAGGCAATGTATCTACGGCAAAGCTTTCTATAAAGATGAGTTCGGGAAAGATGTCCGGAATCTCTGGCTTCCGGATGTTTTCGGTTACAGCGCTGCACTTCCCCAAATCCTTAAGAAATCCGGTGTCGACATATTCATGACTCAAAAGATCTCATGGAACGAAATGAATATCTTTCCTCACCATACTTTCAACTGGGAGGGAATCGATGGAACGGAAATTCTCACCCACTTCCTGCCCACCAATAATTACAATCTCGAGAACACGCCGAAACAGCTATTGGAATCGCAAAAGCGGTTTGCCCAATCCGATGTACAGGATGATTTCCTTAACCTCTACGGAATCGGTGACGGCGGCGGAGGTCCTTCTCGAATGCATATAGAGTATGGAAAGCGGCTGCAGAACAGTGAGGGAAGCCCGAAGGTAAAGTTTGCCTTTGCCGAGGAGTTTTTCAAAAAGATCGCCAAAACACCGGCGTCAAAATTACCCAAATGGGCGGGAGAACTGTATCTCGAGCTGCACAGAGGAACGCTTACGACGCAAGGCAGGATGAAGAAATACAATCGCCGGCTCGAGCTACAGCTGAGAGATGTGGAAATGCTCGCCGCACTCGCCGGCACCTGGGATAAAAAAGGTCTTGATCAGGTTTGGGAGGATACTCTTCTCAATCAGTTTCACGACATTTTACCCGGCTCATCGATTACCTGGGTGTACAAAGACGCTCATGCACTCAGCGAAAAAAACCTTACAGTGCTTAAAGCTATGAAGGAAAAAGCTCTCGATAAACTCTTCGGAGGAAAGGTTTCCGGCAAGGCGTCTACCTTTGCTATTATGAATACCCTTTCGTGGGGCCGTAAGCCGATTGTGGCGTTGCCGGCGCCCGGCGCAGGCGCTTATACCGCAGTTGACTCCGAAGGAAATGAATTGGCCGCCGCCCGCGACGGCGCTACGATCTATGTCGAAACAGAAACTCCGGCGATTGGTTACACGACAGTGGAATTGAAGAAAGGCGGTTCTTCGGTTATAAAACAGGGCGTCAGCTGCACGGAGAACAGCCTGCAGAATAGCGCGGTGAGGATAAAACTCGCCAATGACGGCACCATATCGTCT
>JABGPX010000484.1 GCA_018644745.1 Spirochaetales bacterium | reverse complement strand
AGCCGCGATTCGTTGCTTCGCCTCCTTCAGCGTTTCAGGTACTCTGGTCACCCAGCGCACCTCATGGAGCTCCTTCAATCCTTCAGCGGTATACAGCGCGCTGTCGGCGACGAAATACGGTAGCTGCTTGTCCTGCAATTGCTCCCGGTATCGCTGGATACTTTTTCGGAACGTAACTTTGTCATTTGCGTTACCGCTGAGCACTTCAAGCCAGACAGAAATGCTCGAGCGGTAGGTGCACATCAGAGAAACCACCACTGTTGCACGACGCCCTGGTTCAAATCGGGAGCTCGATCCTTCGAATATCCCTTCGTAATCGATACCGCTTCTGTGGATTCCTGTTCATCGTCGGTTTTGTATTGGCCGTGAAAGCTTGTGGTTGTCGAATCAAGGTGCACAAGCCGAAGCGGAAGGCCCGCCTTTTCGACAGCAAGACCGGCTACCTGTTAGAACAACTCGGTCACACCGTAGTCGTACAGTGCATCAAGGGCGGTTCCCAGGCAATCGTCGTGGAGGTCCTTCGCTTCGATTTCGGCGTTGAGTAATACATCAACCGGGCGATGCTTGTAGAACTCAGGAGTCAGATACAATGCGCGGCCGCCAAAACCCAGCGTGTTCAGGATCATCGCCTCTACGGCCTTCCCAACGCTTACTTTCCGTTTCGGCTTATCAATCCGTTCGTCGATCTGTTCTGCGATACCAATCTCTCTACACATGCCCGCAACAATTCCGAGATGTTGCAGAAAACGAACCTCTGGCTGTTTCATACGCCCTCCCCATAGAGCGAGTATGAAATAGTTGACATGTTGTGACTACTAGATATATGTATAGTGTATTATTAGCCATAAAACACTCGGGCTATGTCCGGAAGGTGGGATATAGGATCATCGATCTGTTAATTCTTACGCTTGAGGGCGCCCGCGAAAAATAGATCAGTGGAAATTCATGATTCTGATAGACATTGCAAAGAGAACGCATATTGCCCTATAATTGAGTAAGACTTCGAAGGTTCTCTATATATCAGTAATCGAGAACCAACCGTTATTCGGCTTGTAACGAATCATCACCTTCATCAAAAATGAACAACTCATCAATGGTCGAATCCAGTTGCACAGCGATTCTATGTGCCAATAGAAGCGATGGATTATAGACCCCCTTTTCTATGTAGCCGATAGTCTCCCTTCTGGCCTTTGCCAACTTTCCTAGTTGTTCCTGCGTTAGATCAAAGCGGGCCCTAAATTCCTTAATGCGAGTTGTCACTTAACTCTTGGCCAATTAATATAGATGAAATGTGAAATCCAAAAGGAAAGAACCATTACATATAAAACAACACCAAGTGCGACATTCAGTTTGAAGCTGTAAATACCCAGCAAATCTAAATTGCTCATGATACTCGTAGCAAGAAGAGTGCTTATCCAGGAGTTTCTAAAGCTTTTTAGATCCTGGTGAACAGTAAACTCATCATGCGTAATCTTGTTTCTTCTTCGTCTGAAGACTTGGATTACAGAGAAAACAAGAATCACTAGTACAAATGTGATAAGTGTAGTCACTATCTCAGCACTGAAATCTTGACTAATAAGTAGGGCTGATAGCAATGCTGCAGAAAGTACGACACCGACACAGATTGAGATGATTCTCAACGTCCGGCTTTTCATATGGCCTCCGTTAACTATACCTAACATAATGTTAGATATATATCATATTCATACTAATGTCAAATTTAGCCAAAATGTTGTGGTAGAATTGAGCTCATAGCAAGTACCCGGCAAAAGGCTTAAGCGCTGGCGAAATAGAGAATCCCCTTTTTGCCAAATGTGAAATGCTTGTAGTATGTAAATTTCTTTGGCCCAGAACCATATATATCTGTTGCCGCAATACAATGCTTGGGAAACGACATAGCAAACAGTTGCAGCAGTCTTGGCACCTCCATTAAAATGGAAAGTGGGAATTCAATCAGTTACCGGGTATGAGTTCATAGGGCATGGTTTTGCAGCGCCGGCCAAGCAGCTGAACTGGACGTTATATGGCGATGTCGGATTTCGGCTACCGCAATTTAGGCCTGAAAGAACGGTAGGCGTGACAGATGGGCAACACGGAAACCCGAATAAGCGGCTAGATATGAAATCCAACTACTTCAGATGTCCTGAAGAACCAGATCGCTTTTTACCGTGGTTGTCAGCTAATGCCCCGAAATCGACATTGACGAAAATACATGTGCAGCTGAATATTCCATAGGAAAAACGTCGAACTTGATAAAATCCATTCATTTCAGAATTGACCAGCAAGCGCCGTTGGACTATACTGTGGTATATACCATCTCGGGAGGTCGAAATTGGATACTGCAAAATTGTTTCCAAACGGGCGAAGTCAAGCTGTGCGCTTGCCGAAAGAGTATGCTTTTGTCGGCGAGGAAGTGTATATAAAAAAAATCAACGGAATGGTGATTCTTATTCCAAAAGACGATCCGTGGAAGCCGTTTCTTGATAGCCTTGGAAAATTCAGCAACGATTTCATGGAATCTGGGCGGCAGCAAGGGCAAATTGATCAACGACAACCATTGTAATGACGCATCTGCTTGACACAAATATCTGCATTTACCTCATAAAAAAACAGCCGGAATCCGTCGTCCGACAGATGCAATCAAAGGAAATAGAGCAAGTAGGAATATCCACGATTACGCTGTCAGAATTAGAGTATGGCGTAGCAAAAAGCCAATATACCGAAAGGAACAGAGTTGCGCTCCTAGAGTTCTTAACACCGTTTCGCATACTGGATTTTGATCAAGCTGCGGCGCATGAATACGGTCACATACGGACATTTCTGGAAGAGAAAGGACAACTAATCGGACCCATGGATCTGCTTATCGCTGCACATGCAATTGCCAGGAACCTTGTATTGGTGACAAACAATGAGCGTGAGTTTCGACGCGTACCGGCGCTGAAAATAGAAAACTGGGCGGCTGAATGAATATCGCCATATAACAAACGGTTGCAGCAGTCTTGGCTATCGTCACGGTTCCTGCTT
>JABGPX010000926.1 GCA_018644745.1 Spirochaetales bacterium | reverse complement strand
CCCTGAAGACTCTGTTGATGATGGTTTTCATAGAACCATTGGAATGCGGGTTCCTGAAGAGCCGCAGCCATTGTCGCGAACATCGGACTGAAAGGGGGTGCATCCAGGTGGGAGTCGCCGAACGGCGCATTCACACCTGGCGGCACGATGAAGTGCATGTACCAATTACAAAAGCTTCGATACTGATCCGAAAGTAGTTTATTGTCTCCGCCGCCCAGCCAGTATCTATGCACGCTGAAGAATTCAATCGGGAACCGCATCGCGCCGGAATAGCCGATGGATTCGTTGTGCTCTCCTTCAGAACCAAGGACATTGAGGTAACCTTCCATTCGACTTACCGCTAAATCCGTTAGGTTATTGCTGGAAGGGTGGTCAGCACCAAAAGCCATGCCGGCTATTCCGGCTCCGCCTACGATGCAGGTCATCCAATTATTTGGTTCTCTGCTGGCGATCCAGAATGTATTGCTTGCCAATGCTTTCAAGTATGGCTGTATTCCACGCCGATCCAGTTCAGCTATTATCCATTCCCCCTCCTTTGATGAGAGAGACGGGTAGAGCCAATCATAGGCGAAGCCGATTGCCCGCATGAACTGGCCGGTCCGAAGGTCAGCTTCGGTATGAAGGTGAGCCATATCTCGCCAGTCGGGCCAGATGCTATCGTCATAGATACACTCGAGCTGACGAATCGCTTCTTCTTTGAATCGAGATTCGCCGGTGAGAAGGCCCACCAGGGCTGCGCGTTGAATTCTGGACGCTGCAGCGTGCACGATAACATAGTCTCTGTTGGCCGCTTCCGCTTGAGCTTCAATTCTGTCTGGCACCATTGTCGCGGGAGTGTACGGGGGTGCGGTTAGATCGGCTTGAGCCTGGCTTAGAAGAATGTCCCAAATTTTTCTCACTTTGGGATTGGTCAGGCTGGAACGTACTTCGTCAACTGATCGTAGGTCGGCAGTTTTCTTCTCGGTCAGCAGTAACTTTGGGTGATTCATCGCTTTTCCTTCTATATTGATTAGAGTCCGGTGGATTAGAGATCGAAATCCCTGATTTTTTGATGAACAAAATCGCGCACTTTCGGATCTATACCTGTGCTGTCATTGAGAAATCTCTCCGTTGTAGTCTCTTTGCTGAACAGCCCGTCCTGTACCAGAATCGGCGTTTCCATACTTGGGCCGATCCGGCCGGAGGACGACTCAGACACCTTTGAGTGACGATATCCTCTGTTCCGATTCCAGTCCAGTGCCCGCTCTTCATTTGGCTTCCCGTAGCATAGCTGGAACTCCGATATCTCACCGGTTTCCTCGATCCAAATAAATAGATCCCAATAGTCATCCGTAAACCACCGGCGTAACCGTTCTCCCTGCCGCTGCTGTACGTATTTAATTTCATACATAATGCAATTATCAATATGAACAATCACTCGTTAGGATAGGGTGCAATTTTCAAGGGATGGCCGTATTTCATAGGTCATATTGAGAATTGCCGGTCGAAATCTGCTAAATTTGTGCCGGGAATTCTCATTTTGATCGATATACCACACAGCTTCATGGGTACGGCCGCATCTTATTCGTGTCGATGGATCAAAAAGAGAATTCCTCTCAAACATAGGTTGCCTCTTGACTAGATGAAAAGATACTATATCGAGTCGTATCAGGCGAGACCTGAACCACATACCTTTTATACAGGGAAAAGAAACAATGACCTCTAAAGAAATAGTAATAGCGAATATTGAGCATACCGGTCCGCCACGGGCCGCATTCTCCTTTGATGATAACCGGTTTAATGACTTTTTTACGGGCGGAGTTGATCCCTATGGATATACCCAGAAGAGATGGACCGAAGGTAAGGTCGAGTATTACGATGATCAATGGGGGAATATCTGGGTAAGAATGATTGGAGGGAGCCAGAAGGGGGAGATTCACAAACAGGTTGTCGAGCAGTGGTCTGACCTGGATAGTCTTGTTCCGCCTGATTATTCTCATCCGAGCTGTCTTGAAAGCATGATAGCCCGTTTCTCCGAACCGACTGATAAGTTCAAGCTCGCCCATATCGGGGGATGGATTTTTGATAATGCCCGATATCTTCGAAAGATGGAAATTTATCTCGCGGATTTGGCTCTTTATCCTGAAGAAGTGGACCGGATGCATCAGGTAGTCGCGTCGGTATACGAGCAGAAAATTCATTTGGCCGGAAAAGCCGGCGCTGACGGCATCATGATTGGTGAAGATATGGGAACCCAGACCGGTCTGCTTTTTAGTCCCGCGATGTTTAGCGAGTTTTTCAAGCCGATGTATACCCGGCTTCTGGGAATCGCCCATGAATACGGAATGAAGGTGCTCATGCATTCCTGCGGATCCAACCGTGAGATAATTCCCGACCTCATGGATGCCGGTATCGATGTATTCCAGTTTGATCAGCCGGCGCTTTATGATATGCCTGAGCTTTCGGCTCTCATGAAAGAACGGAAGGCGGCGCTTTGGAGCCCTGTGGATATACAGCGAATCCTGCCTACCGGCGACCGCGCGAAAATCGAAGCCGGCGCGCAGGAGATGTATCGCATATTTGAAGGGCATCTTATTGTCAAGAATTATCCTGATCTGATCGGAATAGGCGTTGAGCCTGAGTGGGACGATTGGGCTTATAGGGCACTTTGCGCCGAGGCTGGACTATAGGGCATATCGAAAAACCCACATTCTGTGAATCTGACTGATTGCGAACCCGTATATAATCGTGGTTTTTCGCATATGCGGGATGTCAAAGCAACAGTTTTTCGAGATGTTTTATAGTTTTCCGATTTACTAGCGATTAAGAATCTCGTCATGGGAACTGTGTCTTCAGTTTCATGCTGGCGTTTAATAAAGGAACTGATACATGAGCAAGCCGAACATTATTCTCATCACAACCGATCAGCAGCGCGCGGACACGATTAATGCCGCCGGGGCGGATTGGATGATTACTCCCAACCTGGATAAAATGGCCGAAGAAGGTACTATTTTCACCAATGCCTTCTGCTGCGCCGCAACCTGTGTGTC
>JABGPX010000925.1 GCA_018644745.1 Spirochaetales bacterium | reverse complement strand
CTCGCTGATATCTCCCGTCCCGATATTGCCGCCATCACAAATGTCGGCAGCGCCCATGTGGGAATGATAGGAGATATTTCTTCAATTGCCGTTGAAAAACGCGATATATTCAACCATCTCGAATCGGCTGCGCGCGGATTCATCCACGAAGATGAGAAATATGAAAGTATCCTTTCCGACGGTCTTAGCGGACAAATCAGAACTTTCGGCAGAAGAACTACCGGCGGGTTTCAATCGGTTACGGATCTTGGGCTTGGCGGCCTGGAACTGGAATGGAAGGATCGGATTATTCGGGTTGCTCTGATTGGAACATACAACCTTGACAATATTCTGTGCGCCGTCAGCATTGCTCAAATGATTGGCGTGCCGGATGATCTCATTGCATCTGGACTCGAGAAGGTTAAACCTCTTTTTGGCAGAGGACAGGTCCTCGAGGGACCAATCACGGTGATTCAAGACTGTTATAACGCGAACACGGAATCTATGCGGAACGCATTAGAGTTTGTCGGCACCCTGGCCTGGACTGGGAGGAAGATTCTTGTATTAGGATCTATGAAGGAGCTGGGTGCTCAATCGAATAGGGAGCATAGCATTGTCGGTCGTTGGGCCGCCGATTCGAACGCCGAAAGAATTTTCTTTTTCGGTGAGGAATCGGCGGCCGCCTACCGAGCCGCGCTTGAAAAACCCGGAATTGATCGGGTCTGCTGGACTGCGGATTTCTCCGAGCTTGAGCGGCAGGTGATGTCCTTTGTAAGGGAAGGGGATTTGGTCTTGTTGAAAGGTTCGAGGGGGGTCGAACTTGAACGTCTTACCGGTGTGCTCACCGGCAAGAATTAGAATACGAAGATAACTGGGAGGGGGAGTGCTCAAGGAATTATTGTATCCGCTTGTTGACCGGATAAGCTTTTTTAACATTTTTCAATACATCACATTTCGTGCGGCTTATGCGGCAATAACCGCCCTGTGCATTTCCTTTATCTTCGGACCCCGTTTGATCTTGGTGCTCAAAAGACTAAAAGCCAAGCAGCAGGTGAGGGAGGACGGACCTCAATCTCACCTGTCGAAATCCGGTACACCGGTGATGGGGGGGCTGCTGATAATCCTGTCAGTGGTTATCTCCGTTATCCTCTGGCAGGATTTCCAGAGCGGGTATACCTGGATCGTCCTTCTGGCTCTCGTTGCCTTTGGTCTCATTGGCTTCCTCGATGATTTCATAAAAATATCTAAAAAGAACTCTGACGGAATGCGGGCCGGTGTGAAATTTGGCGGCCAAATCATCATCTCGCTCTGCCTGGTGCTTTATCTGTACTATGCCCGCAGGGCGGACACGACGTTTCTCTACCTGCCGTTTTTCAAAAACCCGGTCATTAATATGGAAGCGGTTTACATCCCCTTTGCAGTAATACTTCTCGTTGGAACATCGAACGCGGTAAATCTTACTGACGGACTCGACGGGCTAGCTACGGGGCTGCTGATTTTTGTCGGAGTTACCTTTGCGCTCCTGGCCTACCTCACCGGCAGAGCCGATTATGCAGGATATCTTGGTATCCCATATATAGAAGGCAGTGGTGAATTGGCGGTTATGTGTCTCGCCCTCGTCGGCGCCTGCGTAGGATTTCTCTGGTATAACTCTCATCCGGCTGAGGTTTTCATGGGCGACACCGGCAGCCTGTCTCTTGGAGGAGCAATCGGCATTATCGCGATCATTTTAAAGAAGGAACTGCTACTGGTCATTATCGGTGGCGTATTTGTACTTGAAGCGCTTTCGGTGATTATCCAGGTGATCAGCTTCAAAACTAGAGGGAGGCGGGTATTCAAAATGGCGCCGCTTCATCATCATTTTGAAATACTTGGTTGGGCGGAGAGCAAGGTCGTTGTCCGGTTTTGGATTCTTGGCGGGCTTTTCTCGATTATAGCTCTCTCGACTTTGAAGATACAATAATATGAGTGATAGATTTACAGTAGAACGAACAGAAAAAACATCGGGAGATCCGATATTCCTCGCGCTTCTCGTGCTGCTCGCGGGAACCGGGCTTGCAGCGATTTTTTCCTCTTCCTTCTATTACGGAGAAAAATTAACTGGTAATCCCCAGTACTTCTTTAAGAAGCATATATGGCAGCTTTCGGCAGGTGCCGTACTTGCTTTTGTTTTTTCCCGGGTTCCAATCGGAGTAATAAGGCGATACTCGCCGATCCTTCTCTTCGGATCATTTTTACTTGTCTGTCTTACCTTCGTTCCTAATGTGGGAGCTCAGGTTCAGGGAGCCAGGCGCTGGTTAGTGGTGTTTGGACAGTCCTTTCAGCCGTCTGAATTGGTGAAATTATCACTCATCCTGTACTTAGCTCATATCCTTGAAAGAAAAGAAGAGCGCCTCGGAGATTTCTTTAATGCGCTGCTGCCGCCGCTTCTAGTTACCGCGGGATTTGTCGCGCTGATATATCTTCAGAATGACTTCTCCACGGCTGTCTTCATCCTTTTGATATCTCTCGTTTTGTTTTTTATCGCGGGAATCCGCGTGCTGTATTTCGTATTAATGGGCAGTATAGCAGTTCCGCTATCGCTGATTCTGCTGCTCACCAAAGAGCACCGGGTTCAACGTATCATCTCCTTTCTCAACCCGCAAATTGATCCGGTTGGCGCCGGCTACCAGGTAATGACCGCGCGAGCGGCCCTTATCCGCGGAGGAGTCTGGGGCAGCGGGTTGGGCCGCGGGACGAAAAAGCTCGGAGGCCTTCCTGAAGCACATTCGGATTTCGTTTTCGCGGTTCTTGGAGAAGAGACCGGTTTCATCGGTATTGTATTTATTCTTACAATTTTCATAGCATTCGCCGTTCGCGGATATATGGTCGCCGCGGGTTCCGCCGACAAGTACGGCTATTACCTGGCGTTTGGAATTACTACCTCCATCATTGTTCAGGCATTTTTCAATGTCGCTGTGGTCTCCGGGCTTGTTCCCGCAACCGGTATCCCTCTGCCGTTTTTTTCTACAGGTGGATCATCAATTCTTGTAACCATGACAATGTGCGGAAT
>JABGPX010000312.1 GCA_018644745.1 Spirochaetales bacterium | reverse complement strand
CTGCGATAGCTCAAGTGCCATCAATGCCGTTCCCTGATCGCATTCAAGTGTAAAGTCTTTCCTTGTATTGACAGTTTTTTTCATGTCAAGATTCTTGACCAGGGGGCCATCGAGAGCTGCGGTCCCCTCCTGGATATTAATCGAGGCGTAACAGCGGTTCACCTTATCAATTATCTTGCAATCTTTTTTTCCATCATAGTGGCCATAGCCATGCTTTGATAACAATTTCAGCGATATATCGAGACCGGTGCTATCGATAACCAGCGAATAATCATCCCTGATGAAAATCCTGGCATTGCCTTCATCTGATACGATATTCATTACATAGGGAATAGGTTCGATTTTGATATCTACGGGTTTGCCGTTTCGCATAAAACACAGTTCGAAGGCTTCATCCTGCCCGAACCGCCTTTTCGCATTGTGTACTGTCAGCTTGTTTTCCCCCGGCGAGTGGCCAAGTGCTATGTAAGCCCCGTATCGGCTGAAAGGGGTTTCGTTTATTGGAATGTCTATATAATTTTTCATTGCAGCCTACCATTATTTTTTTCCTGCGCAAGATATTCTCGCATTTCCTGAACAATCTCGGGATGTTCAGCGTAGAGGTTGTATTTCTCACTTTCATCTGAATTGAGGTTGAACAGCTCCCCGGGAAAATCATGGAACTCATAACCGCGTGACAGACGGAACCATTCGGGCTCCTTTTTATTCCCTTCATCAGTAGTATTAAAACAGTCCCCGCCGCTGGGTGCATCGATAAAAACCCAGTCTCCGCTGCGTAAAGCGAAGTTGCCGAACCAGCCGCTGTGGTGTATCAGTTTTTTACGAGTTGGCATGTCGAGCTTACCTTCCAATAAGGGAAACATGCTTACGCTGTCTTCTCCGGCATCTTTGGGAAGTTCCGCATTGGTAATATCAGCAATGGTGGCCATCAGGTCACCCAGGCAAACCAATTGGCTGCATACCGAGCCGGCAGGAATCAGCTTCGGCCACCTGGCTATGAACGGTTCACGGTGCCCTCCTTCCCATATGTCGCTCTTTACGCCGCGCCAATGTCCCATGCAGTAATGGCCGTATTTTCTGCCTATCGGGTAGGCATTCTGTTCAGGACCGTTATCGCTTGTAAAAACAAGCAGGGTATTATCAGATTTTCCGGATCTGTCCAATGCGTCCATAATCTCGCCCACTACCCAGTCGACTTCACAAACAAAGTCGCCATATTTTCCGGCTTCACTCATCCCCGTGAACTGCTCGTTCGGTACGATGGGCGCATGTGGAGAAGTAAGCGGATAATAGAGAAAAAAGGGACTCTGTTCTTTTTCTATAAGGTCTACGGCCCGTCTAGTAAATTCGGGGATCATGGCTTCCAGTGACCAGCCTTCGCACATCATCCCCGGGTTTCCGTACATCTCCGGCGGCTTCTCGATGGTGGGAACATCGATAAGATGGTCGTTTTCAATCCAGGCATAGGGAGGAAAATTGGGAACATCGACGCCGAAATAAGAGTCAAATCCGCAATCCACCGGGCCGCCCCCGATCCGTTTGCTGTAATCAATTTTGCGATTCATTTCTCTTCGTTGCTCGGTATGCTCCTTGCTCCCAAAGGGGAATTGGTTTCCGGCCGTTTCGCCCTCGAGGGTCGGCCATTCCCAACCGAGATGCCACTTGCCAATGCAGTGTGTCGCGTACCCCTGTTCTTTCAAAAGTCCCGCTGCCGTCAGCCGATCCGGTTCAACCAGCGGCAAATCCCACTCCCACACAATTCCGCTTTTGAGTCGCGTGCGCCAAGCATAGCGCCCGGTGAGTATGTTATAGCGACTTGGAGTACAAAGACTCGAAGACGCATGCGCATCGGTAAACCGCATGCCTTGTTCCGCCAGGCAATTCAGATTAGGAGTCGGAATCCTACTGTCGGGATTATTGCATTCCATGTCGCCATATCCCATGTCATCGGCAAGTATATAAATGATGTTCGGCTTTCTCTGCATCATATTGGTCCGCCTCTAAGACGGTTCCCGTCGGCAGTCATTCAACGCATGCCTCCGGGTTCAGTACCATGCGGGACGATAGAGACGGCTTCACCTTTACCGAGGGTCAAGTTGAGCCGGCCTGCTTCGATCGCCACTCCGGAGGTAATCGGATTGAGACCGGAAAGCGAAATTCGGTAAATGTCTACGCCGGCAATGTCCCGCCAACTTTCGGGGAGTACCCACTCCTTGTCTGAATAGCCGTTCGTGCTGTAGGCGATGATCTCGTTCTCATTCCAACCCGCTTCCACGAAAACATTACCATCTTCCACCAGCACGTAATCGCCTTTGCGAATTGTCTTCCTGCCGTCAATCTCTCCGGCAATCAAACCGTCGGAGTAATAAAGCACATCGTCGATCATGGCCAGCCGCTCATGTCGGCTGAGGTAATACCAGGGCAGGGTCATGGTGCAGAACCGGTGTAGAAAACCCGGCAGCTTTTTACTGTCCAGCATCCAGGGCGTCTCGCCGTGCATGCTGTGACTGAACCTGTAATCATCAAACAGAACATCCCAGTCCTCAAGGGACCGTGATACGGCGCCGCGTGCCGAGAGGCGCTCCGGTACCTGCAGGGAGTGTTCAGAACCCGATCCCCACCACGCATATCCCTGGATCCCGTAGAAACCCTCTCCCGGAGGATGTGCCCAGAGAATGCCTTCGCCGGTAACGTCGATCCCCCTGTCCCGGAAACGCCTGAAGATCTTCCTTATCGTTTCCACCTCTTTGTACATATCGATCCCGCCGTTCTCAGGCCTGGCGTGCCAGGGGCTTAAGGGGCGGTTCTCGGGCTTGTAGTAGGTGTTCAGATTATCGAGGTGGATGGTGTGGGCGTCGACTAACTCAGGGATTGTATCGATGAGATCGTCGATCCGCCGCTGCGCCAGCCCTTCCTCCCATTCCCTTGTGTAACTTGTCCAATTCATTTTAGCATCGGGATTATTAGGATGGTCAAGCAGGATAATCTCGCCATTCTCATCCCGGCTCACAATATCCTTTTCGACGTATTCGCCCCAC
>JABGPX010000490.1 GCA_018644745.1 Spirochaetales bacterium | reverse complement strand
CTTATCGATCCGCTGGCGGCATTCGGAGAGTATCGGCTGCTGATCGATAGCGGCGCAGCGCGAACATCTAACTTCGATGCAAAAATGATATCCGATAACCCAATACCCTATAGCGACGCGCCCCAAGGGGAACTGGCAGAAAATTCGCTTATCCTCGTCTTTTCCTCGGCGGCTGCCAAAAGTACCAGTGGCGCTCAGGGGCGGATAACCGAGCTCGGAGGACGTATTGTCGTGGCCTCAGCCAATCGAAGCCAGCTTGTCAAACCGGCAGCGGAAGTTGATCCTGCGGCTCTTCGAGAAGCTCTTCTCATGGAACCGGGAGTAGAAGAAGTATTTTATAATTATATTTACCGACCACTTTAAAAAAGGCAAACTAATCGCCGCAAAAACCGGCTACCAAATATCGATTACCTGCAAATCGCTCCAGGAGGAAAGATAGGATTGCACGGATGATGATGCTTCTTCGTGGATTGTCTGAAGCGAGAAAATCTTGTCATACTGAATAATTTTGGCACCAGGCAGAAGGGATTTCACTTCAACAACGCCTTTAGTAAATGCAATGTGGTGCGAGTCTACATTTCCGAAAAAGTATTCTTGCGGCTCTTCTATTTCGGGATATACATCAAATCGCGCACCGTCACCCAAAGCGAGATCAACAGGTACCCAGCCAAAATCCGGTATGTAGAACTCAGCCCAGTAATGAATCTTCGCATTTCTTTCACCGTAAATTATAAATCCGGCCACTGGACGGGCCGGAATTGCCGCCGCCCGAGCCATCGCGGTAAACAGCATGGTAAATCCATATGAGTCCGCTGAGGCTGCCACGAAATTTTCCAAAATGGTCTTGCCTTCCGGTTTTGCACTGTAAACCAGCTGTTTCAGAAGATAAAGATATATGCCCCTTGCCTGCAGATATGGGTTTTGCTCGCGGCCAACCGCCGACCTCGCTGCCGAGAGAATGCTCTCGTCTTCTGAGGGAATTTGATCTGAGGGTGATGTAAATACCCGATAGAGTTTACTGTTTGTATCATAGGTTCGTCCAACTTTTGCCGTGCTTATCTTGGTTTCCACTTCATAGCGGTCAAACCAAAATGTCTGATTAATCCGATAGACCGTGTTCGGGAGAGGATCCGAAATTTGATACCGGGAGAGCCCGAAATAGTTATCCCACAAAGGGTCCGGGATTTTTACATGCTCGATATCCCTCTGCTCCAGATCGGCAAGCGGACCGGGAACCCAAATATCTATGCTGCCTCCCGGGGCCGCCTTTACTCCCGATATCTGAATAGAGTACAGGATTTGATAACCTCTTCTCTCCCCCAGGATCTTGGTACCGGGCATATTCGCTACCTCGAAATACGCAGTATTGCTCGTTCCCCTATCAGTCTCGATCCGGATATTGCCCGAAGTCGCTCCGTCAGGAACCCGCACTCGAATTTCTTGATCTGTCCAGCTTTCATAATCGAAATCAATTTCAGATGCAGGCAGAAGATGGGTGCCAATTTCCTGATCGAGACCAAGATCAACGGATACGGCGAGAGGAGTAAACATCACTTGCCCATCACCTTTCGAAAGACCGAAATTTAAGCCGGTAATAGTGATGACGGTGCCGATAGCTCCGGCAGACGGTGAGATATCCTCGATATAAGGTACGCCGGGCTTGATCGATTCGGAGATGACCACTGGAATACGGTTCTTATTCGTGAACAATATTCCGCCGCTTGTACCAAGTCGGGTAGTAACATTCACCAGGCCGGTGCCTGCGTCTTCAGGAATCTGCACACTGATCTGAGAGTCGCTCCACTCGAGATAAGATGTGCTGGTAGGACGGGTGCCGGAAATAGAAACCGAGCTCCCTAGTCGTTCCGAACCAAAATGCCGCCCTTTGATTAAAAGGACTCCGCCTGGAGTGCCTATTTCGGGAGAGATACTTTGGAGTCTCGGCGGCTTCTCCGAACGGCTCAAACTGAGGAAGAGAACGCCTATAAATGCGGCAAAAATAAGAACTGGGAGTGTAGCTTTGTGATGAATTACTCGCTGCAGGAATTTCATATCCGACGTGGACCCTAGCGGGTCTGCTTCAGGTACTCCTCATAAGGCTGTAAGCTGATTTCCAGCTGAATCGTATAAATATTGGTGTCTGAATCCACCGCGACACCAAGGGGAAAAAATATTATCGATTCCCCCGTTTCCACGGGCAGGCTTTTGATAAATGTTTCATAGCGGGTGCCTTCATCCGCGCTGGCAAACCATATTTCTCCGTTCGCGACCAGCACCAAATTCTCCTCGAGATCTCCAAATGGCGTAATATATGAGTCGATAACAATACCGGGTCCGACAAGGCGTATATTTATTGCTCGGCCGACCACGGTCATATGAGTACTCTCAGCATCCCAGGTTATTTCCTCGTCTTTATCGAGCAAGCTTAGCTTGATCTGAACAGACATGACCTTTCCACTAAGATATTTGACTATATCTTCCAGATCATCGGCCCAGGCGGACGAAATGATAAACAGGATGAGCATAAGGACGACCAGGAGCTTCTTCACTACCTTCCTCTATTATAATCTGCCGCCCTTATGAGCTTTGGCTCGCTCAGAATTTGAAACTTGGTGTTTTGAGGCAGTTCAATCGTCACCGAATACCCCTCGCCGCGAGCATCGAGAAAATTCAGAATATCTTCTACCGATTGGAGTTCGCTTTCGGCGAGATTCGGTTTTGCTGCATCAGCGAAAGGACTGATTCCTGACGGGTCGTTTAGGCTCAAGATAAGTCCAATAGAAAGGGTAAGTACCACCAAGGCCATCGCGGCGAACACAGGCATCGGGATCTGGAACTTACGTTTCCAAAAAGGCCGCGGGAACCCATACACAATATGCTTTTGAAGCACACGCCAGTTGCTGCTTTGCCGGTTTTCGGATCCAGCCTCATCATTGCCAAGCAGCACCGTCCTTAACGATCCGAATCCGGCAAGCTTTTGCTGGCAGGATATGCAATCCTCGAGATGAGCCTCTATAACCGGTTTCCATTGCTCATCGAGTTCATTATC
>JABGPX010000654.1 GCA_018644745.1 Spirochaetales bacterium | reverse complement strand
TCCTGCCAGCAAATCTGGTCTATGCCAATCATCGGGCGTTCCGGGTCGAGCCCGTTCAGGCGCTTCCATAACTGCCGTGTCGTCTCGTGAATTGGTAATTCCGCTATCTCCGCGACTTCGGATGCAAGGTGTCGAAGCATGTTTCGCTCTTCGGTAGTAATCAGCATAAATAGTGCTCCTTCGTGAAACCATTTAGGCTGACATGATACAATGAAGACGCAGTGGCGGCAACTCGTCGGCACAACCGGCGGCGTCTATTTAGGCTTCAGTAACCTGATGTATTCGTTTTCTCCTTTCCATCATTGCCGCATGAGCCTCTGGCGTTCCATCATGGAAACTGCCGAACCATTTATCAAGAGGAACGGCTTCATTCCCGAAATTAACAGTAAAAAAGCGATGGTGAATATAATGGAAATACGCATCAGCCTTGATGTTTCGTTGTTTTGCTGAATCTTCATTATCTTTCACGATATATCTGTAGAAACCTGAATGTCCCTGAGCCGGAGCAATTCCTGCGTGCATCAAATGGGCGATAGCATGAACCGGATGAGATGGAATAACCCAATGAAGTAGTACACCGGAAAAATAGAGCAGATGTTCAATTGGATGCATAGCCAATCCTGACCATGGACCGACATTTACATTTTTATGATGAAGATAGTGGGAAATTTTATAGAGAGGTTTCCAATGGCTCAATCGATGCACCAGGTAGAAATGGACTTCGCGGATAAAGAGCAATACAACCAGCAAAAAAACAAAGTAAACCGGGTTTGTATTCCAATCAATATAAGGAATGAGTTTATTTGCATACATCCAGAGAGTAACCGCCTCATAAGCAGTCCAAATTCCGCAGCCGCTGACTATACTAAAGAATACATTATCTCGCGTCTGGTTCTTGAATAGAAATTTCTTATCATTGGCAGCAAGCCATTTGTCTGAATATTTATACTTCGTTCCCTGCTTTCTTTTCATATAAAGCCGCAGATGAAGCCCTCCCGCCAGGAGGGTTAGAATAGCCGCATTCCGGAGAAAAATCAGCGCTATCCAATCGAAGGAAAAGGTAACCATGCGTTCCATACTTGGAGTAAGAAAAAAAGTGCTTACCACCGCAAGAATGAGATACAGGAGGTTCCAGGGCCTGAAATAGCCTTCCGCTGCAAAAAAGAATTTAAACACTCCTTTCGGATCCGGCGGCCACTTGAAGATCGGCCCGGGCTTTGGCGGCTCCTCAGGCTTCCATTCTCCCCGGGAGTCTCTCTGGCCATCATAATCAGACATATTCATTATCTCCTTCTTCATTCAACTCCCGCATCGGCGGGAGGAACAACTCTTATATTACTTATTTAGTAAGTTACTCAAGTGTTTTTGAAGTGTCAAAGGAATCACATGGTTCCGCCTGCTTCGTTATCTTCGAGCGTAAAAGCGGTCGATCTTATTCTCTATTTCCAGATTTGATATCAGCGGCTCCCCCGCATCTGCGATAGGTACCAAGGTATCGTTGTCAAAATCATAATCAATGGCGCCATATCGGGCGACCGCTCCACCGTTGCCGGCATCTCCCAGCAAAGCGCTGTAGATATCTCCTTTGCAATAATGCCAATGCTCAAAAGGATACGCGGCAAATCCTCTTCCCGCCATAATCCTGGTGATTTCCATTCGATTTTCATGACCCTTTTCAGATATATATGGTGAGTTCATAGGTGTTCTTTCAGACCAATCCGCCGCCGCTGCCCCGCCCCTGTCAATTTCCAATCCGCTTCCTCGATCTAAAAGAGATATATCAAGGGCACTTCCTGACATATGTGTTCCATCCTTTGGCCTTGTTGCGACCAAAGCGGATAACCGTCGAGACATAAGGTCGCTAGATGGTTTATCACCGCCAAGTTCCCAAACTACTTTCTCTAAAATCTCGTTGAGTATCTTCTCGTCCTGAACTATCAGAGTCTGCATAGCCACGGTACGGTATGCGTCTTCTACTTGAAGCACCCAACCTCGATTATTAAAATCCCGGCAGACATCGAGAAAATCCGCAATCAGCCCTTCCCGTAGATAATAATAGCTTTTATATCTGTCGGTAGGTTCGGGTGGTGCAAGACTGGCCTCCACACTCGAACCGCGTAGAACGTCATCAAGAGACACCAATATCTCACCGCATTCGACGACCGGGGCAGCAAGAACCTGCTCCACGAAATCGGCTGCCTCATCCATCGTCTTCGTCCAATATTCGCGCGCATCCTCTTCTGTCATATAAATCTATAATATAGAACTTCGCCGGTGGATGTATACGTGATACAGTTTGCATAGAAAAGGGGACCAATGAGCTACATCGTTTCAGTAGAGGGAGAAATACCTGCCGAATCACTCGGTACAGCCCTATCTCACGAACACTTATACTGCGATATCTCTCCTCATTCAGGAAATCCAGACAACCTGGTAAAAGATATCGACGGCGTCGTGAATGAGCTCTCACATTTTTCTTCCGCCGGAGGTGACTCGATTCTGGAAATGACGACTCCGGAGATCGGCCGATCCCCGGATGCCCTTTTCGAGATAAGCAGACGAACAGGAGTTCATATCATAAGCGGAATTGCCCTATACGACCGCAAAAATTACCCGAATTGGGTTACCTTGGCATCTGAGATAGAATTGGCATCAATCTTTATCAAGGAACTGGATGAAGGAACCAACGGCATCCGAGCCGGCTTTATCGGCGAACTCGCAAGCCGGAATGAACCTGATGCGAACGCGGAGAACTACAAACTCAAAGACGATGAGAAACAGGTTTTTCGCGGAGCCGCGGCAGCACAGCAGCAAACAGGTGCAGCAATCTATACCCACGCAAGTATCGGCAGGCCCGGTTTAGCGCAATTGAAAGTATTGCACGCCGCCGGGGCAAACCCGGAAAAAATCGCTATCGGCCATTGTGATGCACAATGGAATGAGGTTTTGGACAAGGATCTTCAATACTACCTAACCATTCTCGATTCGGGCGCCTTCTGCGGCTTTGATCTCATCGGCTGGCAAGAGCTCATGCCCAATGCAGCTCGAGCCGAGCG
>JABGPX010000530.1 GCA_018644745.1 Spirochaetales bacterium | reverse complement strand
GGGCACCTCGAAAAACCGCCTTTTCGGCCGTGGATTTCTTTGGACCTATGAATTTCCCCGTTTTTGATCGTCATTTGAAATTCAGATGGGATAGATCGACGCATTTCGTGGCTTTTATGACCAGCCGGACTTTCTCAGAGGTCCCTTTTCTCATTAATCCTCGCCTCCTGCCTGCTCATCTTGCCAATTGCACATAGCGGCATATATTATATGTGAGATTTATCATGCCAATGACACCTTCGATCCGAGGTTTCCCTCTCGCTCTCAACCGCGTAATCTTCATAGTGTTTTCCATAAATCCGAAAACATGTTCAACTCGAACTCGGGTCCGAGATTTTGCCGTGTTTCTTTTCTGCTGCGTTTTTGTCAACGAATGATCCCGATAGCCTTTCTCGTGTATACGACTTTTTAATTTCTTCTTTTTCAGTACTTTTTCGATCTCCTCACCGCGGTAGGCAGAATCGCCATATATCGCCTGTCCTGTGTCGCGGCTATCCACCAATCCCTCAAGTTCTTGCGAATCATGTACATTGGCGCTTGTTACCGCATAGCTCTTTATTATTTTGCTCTTTGAATCAACCTTCACGTGATTCTTGTATCCATAAAAACTTTGACCGTTTTTCTTCGTCCATCGTGCATCGGTATCTTTCTGCCTTAGCTTTGCCTTGTTTTCTTCCTTCTGCCACTCTTCCGGTATGGAACCTTCCTTGATTTCCTTGTTTTCATCTCGACTATTTCTCTGCCGAGGTACTTCGCTAAAACTTGCATCTACGATGACACCCTTGTTCGCTATCATCTGTCTTTTCTCAAGCTCCTTGTAGAACAAGGCAAACAGCTTCTTGATTCCGCCGTTCTTGGTAAGTTCATTGCGATAATGCCAGATAGCTTTCGCATCCGGCGCATCATCACTCAAGCTCAGTCCTAAAAATCGCTGGAAGCTCAGCCGGTCCATTATCTGATACTCCATCGAGTCATCCGATAGTTGATACAACTCTCTGAGAATGAGCGTTTTCACCATGACCACAGCATCATTGGGAGGACGACCACCAGGTCCCTTAGGATTGGCTTCACGCATCACCCTTTCCACCGGTTTGCGGAATCTTTCCCATTTAACCTTGCTATTGAGTTCCTCCAGGAAATCTCCTTTGCGACTCAATTCAGACAGGCGATTCTCTTCGTCAAAAAAACCTTTCTCTCGTGTCTTCATGCAAAAATTCTAGCATATGAATTTATTTAGATCTATAGCCAAAATGGTATAGTTTTTAGAGACGCCCTCAAACTAGTTTAAGGTGCTCCCCCAATGTTACGCAGCTATCTTGAGTTTGACAAGCGCTACGCGCTGATTCGTACAACCTTGCTGAACTTGCCCAATCGTTTTCTTCAACGCACCGATTTCTCTACATTCTTATAAATCTCTTATGTTTTTCTACCCCAGAGCCCGTATCTCTTTCACAGAATAGGATTCACCCTCTGATGGTAAAACAAACACTTTTTCAACTCTTTGAGGTGCCTAAAATTTCCCGCAATATGGCTCGTTTTGGCCAAACCGAGAACCGCTGCCCAATTTCACGACTTTATTGACAAGACATTCATTATAGTTATACTTTTCCCCATGTCTGAAAGAGAGCCGAACACAGACACGCTGGCCAACACACTCGCCGATCAGATCCGAACCGACATTGAAAAGCAAAAAATAGAGGAAGGCGTCTTGTTTATGATCGGCGACGAAGTTGCGTCACAGTGCGGTGTTTCGCGGGGAATCGCGTGGGGCTTGCCGTTCTCCGGAAGTATGCCGGAGGATCTGCATGCGTTCGCCCAACTTCGTTAAGGGATTTGGAGACCGGGACGCGGAAACCGCCTGTACCTATCTACGAAAACATTTGAGCAGATTAACCGAGCTTAAATCGCCGGAAAAAATACAGGGGAGAAGATATGGATAAACAAAAAGAAAACACATTATTTACCGATCCGTCGGGCCGCGGTACCGACACGGCATTCAAGGTATCAACGCCCGGGAAGATGCAGCCGTACAGTCAGGATGAGATCGACGCGGTAGTTGAGGTAATGAAAGCCTCGGAGGGACAAACCCAGGGGAAATACCTGGCAAAGTTCGAGAAAGATTTCGAGGCGTATACCGGAGCGAACCACGCCTTTGGCGTCGACAACTGCACCAACGCCATTCGGTTGGCGGCAATACTCTGCAGACTCTCGGCAGGCGACGAGGTCATTATTCCGGCGTACACCTACTGCGCGTCGGCTATTCCTTTCGGCGAAACAGGCGCAAAGATCGTCTGGTCCGATATTAACCGTGATACCTGGACGGTCGATCCCGCGGATATTGAGCGTAAAATCACCTCGCGGACCAGGGCAGTGGTGGTGGTACATTTACTCGGTATGCCGGCTGATATGGAGGCGATTCTGGAAATATCGGAAAAGCATAACCTTCGGATTATCGAAGACTGCGCTCAGGCCCCCGGCACCTCTATAAACGGCCGCTATGTAGGTACCTTCGGCGACTTCGGCTGCTTCAGTTTTCATACCGCGAAAAATTTCACCACTCTGGGTGAAGGCGGTATTCTTACCGTGCGCTCAGATAAAGATGCGGCGCTGATTCCCGGACTGCGGAACAACGGGGTTTGCGCGTATACGGGAGATCGCGAGCGTTACTGGCTTCCGGCGATGAGCAACGTAGATCTCGATATAGAAGGCGAATGGCCGAACAATTTCTGCATCGGGGAGGCTCAATGCGCCCAGGGCAGCGTGTCGCTAAAATCCCTGGAAACAATTAACGATACCCTCATTACGCAGGCAGAGAAAATACAGACTCAGCTCGCCGATACAGCGGAGATCAGTTTTGCAAAGGTTCCGGAAGGATACCGGCATATTTACCACCAGTTTGTAATGCACTTCGATGGTACCGCATTGGGAAAAGACCGAAATAACCTGCTCGATATTCTGACAAATGAGTACCGGATAAAGTCGATTGTGCAGTATCACCCGCTTTACAGGTACCCGCTGTTCCAGAAACTCGGCGCGGGAGATCAGGACTGCCCGGTC
>JABGPX010000923.1 GCA_018644745.1 Spirochaetales bacterium | reverse complement strand
GCTTTTATTGCATCGATCAATAAAATCTGGTCCCGCTGCGGAATTATTTTTTTTATTCCTTCTGGCCCGATATCCGTCTGAACCGGTAGTTCTGACTGATCAAAGAGAGGCTTTTTTCTGTATGATCTGAGCAATGCTTCGTAATCCACCACCGACTGTCCTTAAATTACTTCTTCATGTCCGCCGCGACTACATCCTCAATAATTGTTAGCGCCGTATCCATCTCTTCTTTAGTAAGCTGAGAAGACGCGGAAATTCTGAATCTTCGCGCGTGAGCCGGCACCGCCGGAAAGTCGACGGGCTGGAGAAACAGTCCGCGCTGTTGTATTTCAGCCGCGAGTCTCATGAGCTTTTCCCCGGAAGAGCCGATGATAATTGGAATAACCTGAGATTCTGTCTGCCCGAGGTCCAAATTCATTCCGCGTAATCCGTCGGTCAGATAATGGATATTTTCCCAAAGCTTGTCACGCAGAGTGTTGTCGCGCGTGGCAACCTCCAGCGCCTTCATGAGTCCGCCGATAATTGGTGGAGATGGGGCACAGGAGAAATTCCAGGGAGATGAATATCCTTTTAGGTACCTGATGATTTTTGCGTTTGAACAGATAAATCCGCCGACTCCGCCAAAAGCTTTGCTCAATGTCCCGAAAGAAACACCGACTTTTTCTTCAAGTCCGAAATGCTCGCCGACACCCCTGCCGCTTTTTCCAAATATTAGCGTTGAATGAGCTTCATCGACATACAAACCCGCGTTATAGGTATCGCAGAGAGCACTCACTTCCGGCAATTTCACCAGGTCGCCATCCATGGAATACACGCCCTCGACACCGACAAGAATTCTTTTTCCTTTGGCCTTCTCGAGCATAATCTCCAGTGATTCCATATTGTTATGTTCAAAGAAGAGCATCTTTGCCCCGGAAAGAGTCCCACCATCGACAAGGCTCTTGTGGCTTTTCTCGTCGAGGATGAGATAATCACCCTTTCTAAGAATTCCCTGAATAGCCCCGACATTGCCGCCGAGCCCGCTGGAATAGAGAATGCAGTCTTCCTGCTGCTTGAACTCCGCGAGTTTACGTGCGAACTCTACATGCAGATCAAAAGTACCCGAAAGCAGCGGCGCACCCGAGGCACTCATCCCGTACTTATCTAAAGCGTCCTTTGCTGCCTGCAGGACTTCCGGATGGGTTGAAAGGCCGAGATAGTTATATGAGGTAAGGTTGATAACGTCACGTTGCTTTCCGTCGACTCCGCTGAAGACTTTTGAGCGGGTCCGGGGTGCCGAAAGGAACTGCTGCTCAAAGAACCGAAAACTTTGCTGTACTCTGGGATCGTTTATCCACTCTTCGAAATCTTCCGGCGGGGAAAGAACGTCTGGATTGTCGCTGTAAAAAAAATCCGCGAGGCTGAAATCAAGAATATTGGCCATCGACTATTACGCCTGTTCCCCGTCGGCATATTCTTTAAATTTGTCCGCCAGTTCATCGATATTCTTGATATCAGCGAGTTCCGACCTGGGAATTTTGATGTTAAGTTCACGCATCGAACAGGAGACTACTTCTATCATATCGAGACTGTTTGCCCCGTAGTCTTTCATGGTTCTTGCCGGATCGATTTCCGTGATTTCTACATCGTCAAGATTGTCCGCGATGTTTTGCTTTATGACCTCTACGATTTCTTCTTTGTTCATAATATGTGCTCCTTCTTAATTATTTTTTAGTATGCTGCTCTTTTGAGCGAATATATCGCATCATCAGATTATCCTGAAAAGGCAGGCCATGATCAACCGTTATAATCTGACCGTTCAGCGGTTCAAGCAGGCCGCTGCAGAGTGCAAGTACGGATTTTCCGCATTGTTCCGCAGTGAGAAAGAGATTTTCAGGTATTCCTTCGTTTCGGGCAAATTCAAAAAACTCTTCACCAAAAATGGCGCTGAAAGACGGAGTTTTTACGGTTCCAAAGCGAAGTATATTGCAGCTGCCGCCATCCGGCTGCAGGTGGATGGCCAGGTATTTCGAAAAATGTTCCAGAAGCGCTTTGGACGCCGATACGAAATCATATCCGCGGTAAAAGTGATCGGGGCCGTCGCTGGAAATCCCGATAACCTTTTTGGGGTACTTGCCGAAAACCTGCTTTATTTTTTTTGTGTATTCAATGAGAGGCCATGAGCTGTACTCTAGAGTTTTAAAAAATGATCTTTTGACGTAATCATCCAACTCATTGATCTGAGGGGCAAATCCGACATTACTTATGAATATATCAAGAGAATCTGATTTTTCTGAAATTACACCTAGCAGACTATCGGTGTCGTCATCACGGGAAACATCAGCTTCAATGATGATTGGGCCGGCTGCGCCGGCCTCCTCGAATTCACGTCGGAGGTCATCCGGATCGACGCTTCCCCATTTGCATGTGACGAATACCTGCGCTCCCGAAAGAGCCAGTTCGAGTGCCGACGCTTTGCCGATACCCTGAGTCCCGCCTGTAATAAGGACCGATTTTCCTGCAAGATCGATTGTAATCATAGCCGCCTAATCCACGTAGAAATTTTTTATGGTGGTTTTTGTACTCGGAAACCCGAAGCTAATTCGATGCATTAAATCTTCCTGTACGCGGGCGTCAATGAGCAGCTTCTTTTTTCGAGCCGAAAGCGAATATTTCAGGAGATACAGAGAATCTTTGTTCTTCTCCGCTATTTGCTTTGCGATATCGATTGCTTTGGGCATAACTTTCTCTTTCGGCAAAATATAATTAATATTCGTTCCCATTTGAACCAAATCACTTCCTTTGAATCGTTTACCTGTAAACATCATTTCATTCGCCACGTAGGGACCAACCATGTCCTGCAGCAGCGTCGTACAGCCCATGCCCGGTGTAAAACCCATATTCATGAAAACCGTGCCGTATCTGCTGCGTGACGCCTCGCACATTCTGACGACCGAGGGCATCGCCATGATGTTCGGTCGGTTGTCCAAGAACGGTCGGTGGCAGGAAAAGATGGGCATCGCGTCGGATGACCCGGCCACGCGAAAGAAGGTCAGTGACGACGCGGCCAGAGTTCTGCG
>JABGPX010000682.1 GCA_018644745.1 Spirochaetales bacterium | reverse complement strand
TCTGCTGTTAGCAGTAATGATCGATATTATCCGAAGCGGGATGTTAAAAAAGTAGGAGGTAATAGTAATGACTGTCAGTACGACGGAATTCGAACCTTACATAGGGGAAGTTGATAAGACTCGACTGATTGATACTTATAAAGGAAGGAAAACAGACCGGGTTCCGAACAACGAAATACTAATCGAAGACAAGCATGTAACAGCTATTCTGGGCCGGGAGGCCGGAAACACGCTGAGTGTCGGCGGTGATGTTGCAAAAGGAGCGGATAAGGTTACTACCGAAATGCGCCCCATGTATCCGCAAGATTACATCGAGCTCTGCGAAATTATTGGGCAGGATTTTATCTGCCTGGAGAATCTATGGACTCCTATAAAAAGGAGAAATCCCGACGGCACAATTGAGCCCTGGGTAGACCGTAGTTTTCGTACTGCTGAAGATCTTGATAGTATTGTCTGGCCCGGAGAGGAAGACCTGAATAAGACCATCGTTTACGTAAGAGAATATGTCGAGGCGGCTAAAGGAACACGAATTGGTGTCATGCTGCTATCGGGCTGTATTTTCCAGACCTTATATGAGTTTGTTGTAGGCCTTGAAGACTTTATGATAATGACGATGCTGGAACAGGATCTTGTCAAAGAGCTGTTGTCAAAATCCGCTGACTATTATCAGGAACTTCACACAAGGGCTGTTGCCGAAGGAATAGATATCCTTTTTGCCGCCGATGATGTTGCATTCAAAACTGGTCTTTTTGTAGACCCTGCTATTTTCAAGGATCTTTGGCGCGAATCCTATCAGCGGGTATTAGATCCGGCTTTAGGCGCTGATGTGCCGATCAAGTTTCATTCCGACGGTAAATTGGATGACATAGCGGAAATGCTTATTGATATGGGCATCGATTGCCTCAATCCGATGGATCCGTACGGGATCGATTATAAGGAATACAAAAAAAGATACGGAAGCAGAGTTACCTTGTCAGGCAATATAGATATCGAATTCCCGCTGGTAAGAGGTACTCCTGAAGAAGTAGAACAGGATGTTATAAAGCATTGCGAATCGCTGAAAGAAGGCGGTAGATGGGAATTTGCTTCGAGTCATAGTGTGGTCAATTATATTCCCCACGAAAATTTTATAACCATGATAAACGCCATTCATAAATACGGTAAATTTTAGAGGGATTATGGAACAAGCATCGTTTAAAATGAAGTTAAAAGCAGGTTTTGAGGAAGAGTATAAGAAACGGCATGATGAGATATGGCCGGAATTGAGCCGGCTATTGTCGGATTCAGGTGTTTATGACTATTCGATCTTTTTAGATGAAGAGACACTTACACTCTTTGCGATACAGAAATTGAAAGAGGGGCATACCAGCGGCGAGCTTGCTGCTAATCCGATTGTGCGGAAATGGTGGGATTATATGGCCGACATTATGGAAACCGAACCGGATAACGCGCCGGTATGTATACCCCTAAAAGAAGTATTTCATATGGACTAGAGATCTGCGCGGCGTTTGTCCGCGGATCCGGCCGGGAATGTACTGAAGATATAAGGACTTTTACAACATGACTTCAAGGGAAAGAGCTATCAGCTGCTGTGACAGAAATGGATTCGACCGGATACCCATCAAGCACGAAGGCACACCTGAAATTAATCAGGGATTGAAGGACTACTACGGCCTGAAAAACGACGAACAGGTGCTCTACGTATTAGGCGATGATTTTCGATATGTGGAACCTGCTTATATTGGTCCGGAACTGGGAACGTTCCCAGACGGCAGCGTCGAAGGCTATTGGGGAGAAAGGTATATTTACGTTGAGTTTGAAGGCGGGAAATACCTCGAGTCTGTGCATCAGCCTTTTGCCGGGATAGAAAATCTCGAGGATCTTGATAGATCCCATTATCCCTCTGCAGACTGGTTCGACTACTCAACGATAAAAAAACAGGCACAAGCAATTCATGATGCCGGTTTTGCCGCGTGCTGCGGAACAGCCGGAGATATGGATTTTATAAACAGTATTTCCAGGGCAAGAGGAATGGAAGAAGTCTTCATGGATTTGATAACCGACAATCCTGTATTTCTCGATATAATGGAAGCACGTTTCAAATTCTATTATGATATGCATGAGAGAATCCTTGATGCGGCAGATGGTCTGGTGGACTTTGCACATATTGGCGAAGACCTTGGAAATCAGAATAGTCAGATGATCAGTTTTGATATCTTCGACAAACATTTTGCACCGAAGTTCGGCACCTATTTTGATATGGTGCACAGATATGGAAGTAGAACCATGCAGCACATGTGCGGCACGGTTCATATGTTTCTGACACGGCTCATCGAGCTGGGTTTGGATGTGTATGATGTAGTTCAGCCGACAACCCCGGAGAACGACATTGCCAGTCTTGCTGAGAATTACGGCAGTAAAATTGTATTTCAAGGCAGTATGGATGTCCAGAAAGAGCTGGCATTCGGAAGCGTAAGCGATGTAGAACGTGAAGTGCAGCGAAGGCTCGATCTGTTTCCGAAGGGCGGACTTATTCTGGGCCCTTCCCACGCGGTTCAAGCGGGTTCTCCAATTGAGAATACCATTGCGATGTACCGGCAGGCAGGGTCTCTCATGAAAGAAATTCCCGGATGGGTGTATGATATCGAAGGTGAAGCGGAAGCAGCAATAAATATGTCAAAGCTTTTTTAGAGTATGTCGGTTTAGAAAAGCAGGAGGAATAGTAATGGCTTATACGGTAATGAGTAACACAAGCGAATCTGAGAAGAGAGAAGCTCATTTAGAAAACATCGACAAGAAAGATATCAGCAGATTAAGGGAGCTGGCTAAGGAATGGGCGGAGACAGCGGCTCTTGAGGTTATGCAGGAAAGGAAGACCGGCTGGAAGTCGCTTCATGGATTGAAGCCGACAAGACCGATGATCCTTTTTGAAACTTTTGGTGTTTCCGGATTTGTCACTGAAGAAGAATTGACTTGTGAAAATGAACTGCTCCGTAATATCGAGAGAACCATGGTTTACTCGCTCAAACAGTTCAGGGATCTGAAAGACGATATTGTCCTCGAGCCGTATTTC
>JABGPX010000921.1 GCA_018644745.1 Spirochaetales bacterium | reverse complement strand
TTTCCATCAACGCGTCATCGCCTTCCGCCGCCGCTTCGATGAGTGCTGCACGGTATTCCGCAACCGTATCGGCCATGTCCGCCGGTACATCCGACGCTTTTTCCGCATTCCCGTCAGGGATGAGATAGGCTTTGTTTTCAATAAGATCCACAACACCCTTGAAACCTTCGGGACCGTTAATCGGGATTACCACGGGTACAAAACTTTGGCTGAACTTATCACTTAAATCTGCAAAGGGTCTGTCAAACTCCGACTGGTCGCCATCGAGCTTATTGATGAAAACTACCCGGGGCATGTTGCGGGCATTGAGCCGGCGCCAGATCTTGATAGTTTCGATCTGCACCCCTTCTTTTGCTCCGATTGCCACAATCGCCGACTCCGCAGTTCTAAACGCCGTTACAACTTCGCCGACGAAGTCAGAGGCTCCGGGAGTATCCATAAGGTTGATTATGCAATTCTTCCATTCAGTATTGGCAAGGGCAAGATGGACAGATATTTTTCGTTCAATTTCTTCGTCCGCAAAGTCGCTTACTGTCTTTCCAGACGAAACGAGTTCCGGTCTCGAGATTGCTCCGCCGGTAAATAGGATTTGTTCAAAAATGGTGGTTTTTCCGGTCGCCCCATGTCCCGCTATTGCGATATTTCTGATAGCGTCAGTTGTGAAGCTCATGATTACTCCTAGAATCGAGGTGTGTGGGATTGGATATCATAATTTTTCCGTATAGGCATGTCAACCTAATCAGAGCAATTCTCAATATGAACAATTACTCGTTAGGTCGAGTGCAATTATCAAGTGATGGCCGTATTTTATAGGTCATATTGAGAATTGCCGGCCGAAATCTGCTAAATTTGTGCCGGGAATTCTCATTTTGATCGATATACCACACAGTTTCATGGGTACGGCCGTTAGGGGTTCGTGTCAATGGATCAAAATGAGAATTCCTGACCTAATCATTTTTATAAGCCTCCCTCTTTCTTTTTAAAATGGGAAAACTCCATGGCGAAGGTGCCTCGGCCCTGGGTGATGCTTCTCAAAGCGGTCGAATAACCGAACATCTGAACCAGCGGAGCTTCAGCCCGCACATGCTCGATATTTGCTCTGCTTTCCAGGCTTACAATTACGCAATTCCTCGAGGTTAGGTGGCTGATAACTTCGCCGACGAAATCCTTTGGTGTCATAACGTCAACATGCATTACCGGCTCGAGAAGAATTGGCGAGGCGGTTCTGCATGCCGCGTCGAATCCAAGTGATCCCGCAGCTTCAAAGGCAATGGCTGATGAACTCAGCGGGTTGTGCACCGCGCCAATGAGCTTCGCCGAAACATCAAACACCGGGTATCCGTACATAATTCCGGAAGAAAATCCGCCGAGTACACCCCTTTCTACCGCGTCTATGAGTTCTCGCGGGAGGGTTTGGGTATCGATTTCTGATACAAAGCTGTTTCCTGAGCCTCTCTCTGTCGGTTCTAATTGAAGAGTTATTTCCGCGGTATTTTCTTTTCCCGCGAGAATCCTCTGGTAAGTCTCGGTGTGGGTAACTTTCTCCGTAATAGACTCTCGATAAGTTACCTGCGGTTTTCCAATGTGAGCTTCCACCTTGTAATCATCAATTATCCGGGTGACAAGCACATCCAAATGAAGCTCGCCCATTCCCGATATAATCAGCTGCCCGGTTTCCTCGTCATCTTTTACTGTAAAAGTCGGGTCTTCCATTTTCAGAAGCTCGAGTATGCTTTTAAGCTTGTCGCGAACCGAGAGAGTTTTTGGCTCGATTGCAACGGATATCACCGGTTCCGGGAAGTGCATCGGCTCGAGAACCACCTGGTTGCCTTCGGTGCCGAGAGTATCACCGGTTTGGGAGAATTTTAAACCGATTACCACCGCTATTTCCCCCGCTGATACGCTGTCCAGCTGCTCATAGCGGTTTGCGTGCATGCGCAGGAGCCGATTTACCCGCTCCTTCTTTTTCTTAACGATATTGTATACCGCGGTGTTTCGCTTAATGGTTCCGGAATAGACGCGAATATATGAAAGGTTTCCTGCTTCTCGGTCTGCCTGCAGTTTGAATACAAGGGCAGATAGGTTGCCGTCTGGATCTACTGGTACATCAATTTCTTCCTCGGTTTTTACATGGATTCCTTTCATGACAGGTGCTTCAAGGGGCGATGGGAGATAATCCACAATTGCATCCAGCAGTGGTTGGACACCGATATTTTTGAGTGATGATCCGACGAGTACCGGAGTAAAGGTCCTGTTTAAAGTCTCTTCCCGGATTACCTTTTTTAATAAGTCCAGAGGGATATCTTTTCCATCAAGAAAGAGCTCGGTTATTTCATCGGAATGATGAGAGATGGTATCGATGAGCTGCTCGCGCCATTGTTCGGCCAATGCCATCCTGGAAGGATCGATAAGACTATAACTATATTCGATTCCGGCGGTGTCTTGATCCCAGCGTATTTCCTGCATAGTGAGCAGATCTATTATGCCCTCGAAATCAGATTCGGCGCCGATGGGGAGTTCAAGAATGAGCGGATTAGCGCCCAGTTTTGTTTCCACATCTTTCACCGCGGCAAAGAAATCCGCGCCTATCCGGTCCATTTTATTTACATAAGCCAGCCGCGGTATTTTGTACTGCTCCGATTGGTGCCATACAGTTTCTGATTGAGGCTCTACCCCGCCCACCGCGCAAAAAATACCAATAGCGCAGTCGAGTACCCGAAGAGAACGTTCCACTTCCGCCGTGAAGTCCACGTGTCCGGGAGTATCAATGATATTGATCTGATGTTTATTCCAAAAACAGGTTGTTGCCGCGGAGCTAATAGTAATGCCCCGATTCTGCTCCTGCTCCATCCAGTCCATAGTAGCTTCGCCGTCATCCACCTCACCTATGCGGTGACTCTTTCCGGTATAGAAAAGAACTCTCTCCGTTGTCGTTGTCTTTCCGGCATCAATGTGGGCGATAATGCCTATGTTTCTCATCTTCTGTAGATCCATTCTTCTCTGCCTCTCCTGGATTTCGCCGGTCGGTGGGTGGGAATCGACGACGAATATTAGCACAAGATGCTGCTCGATGAAAATAC
>JABGPX010000918.1 GCA_018644745.1 Spirochaetales bacterium | reverse complement strand
GTATAGCGATCCATTGAGTGAATATCAGGAGCTTATAGACAAAGTGTATGTCCCTTTTACTCGAAACAATTAGGTGCGAGAATCGCCGGTTTCACAACCTCGAGTTACACTCCTCACGCATGAACCAGGCCAGAAAAACGCTGTTCAATGCTACGCGGGAAATCGATCTTTCTCGAGTTCTCGAGTTGCCGGACAATGTTGGGAATGACCGTCATAAGTGCAGGGTAACCTATGACCTGGACATTAGGACCGTCGAGTTCGAAAGATACACGCTCAAGCCGATGCGCAGTTTGGCGCTCGTAGAGGTTTCTGGCCTAGACTATCGATTCAAGTATGCTGACAGAACGCGGCTGCTTAAACTTGCAGAAAAGCGAGGCAATGCCGACGGCATACTTATGGCTCGCGATGGGCATATCACCGATACAAGCTATGCGAATGTGGCGTTTTATGACGGATCTGGCTGGTTTACTCCCTCGACTTTTCTTCTGGCAGGAACCAAGCGAAGGCAACTGCTCGATCTGGGCATAATCGCTGAATGCTCCATACGGGTCGCAGATATGCTGTCATTTGAAAAGCTTACACTTATTAACGCTCTCATTGATCTCGGTGAGGTTGAAGTAGAAACATCATCAATAATATTGTAATTTTGTTAATATGAAACTGTGCTTGCTTCCGGTTTACCCTTGCGAATAACTACGTCAAATATAAATTTCTGAAGATAGGTTGAATGAAGGTCCGCTCCCCCCGATCGGATTTCTGCCTCGGCATCAGCGATAAGGGCAAGCACCGCTTGAAGCTGTCTGGTGCTGTATGTTTCGCAGCCGCTTATGAGAGTTTGCTGATTCTTTTTGCCTTTAATGTTGAGCTTTCGAAACGCGTCATCGCGGCCAAAGCGGTTATTGAGGAGAGTACTTACAGAAAGTAATCGCCTGAATTGCCAGAGAAGACCGCCGAGAATTTTTCCCGGGTCCGCATCGCCTGAGAGTTTGATACTCTGCAGGATCTCCAAGCAGGAATTAAGATCACCGGTAACCATGCTGTTAAAAAGAGTAAATACATTTTCGGCTTTACTGTGGAAAATAACCTCTTCAACCTTCTCTTCGGTAACCCTTGGTTCTCCCGCAAGATACAACGCAAGGCGTTCGCACTCCCGCTTCAGGTCCTGAGTATCGTTCTCGACGAGTTCGAGTAGCAGCTCCACAGCTTCCTTGTCGATAGTGAATCCGGCTTTTTTGAAGTAGTTGTTTATCCAGTCACGTTTCTTATTTTCGAAGAGCTCCCAGAAAACCTGTCGGTTGTTTTTGGGAACCTGGGCGCTCAGCCTTCGATCGATCTGGTAGTTGTCACTTACCATGATAAACGTCGCATCATCTGCGGGGGATTTGCAGTATTCGCATATCAGCTCAACATCAGCCTTTTTCTTGATCTCATGAGCCTGATTCAGGATAACCAGTCTGTGGCGCGAAAAAAGGGATGTGTTTCTCAGGACTGACACAAGCTCCTGGCATTCAGTTTTAAACGGGTAATAGGTGTGCAACTCAGGTTTTTCGCCGGCCTTCTTTTCGATCTGTGCTTTAACGCGGTCGATGAAATCACTTTTCAAGCCGTTTTCCGGACCGAGTAGGAGGTAAATGCTTTGCACGAAGCTACTCGTAGTTTCGGATAATGCAGGACAGCTTGCCGAGTACACGGACATTCTGCGTATAAATCGGGGGGTAGATAGGGTTTTCGGCTTTGAGCTTAACCCGGTTTTTTTCCTTATAGAACCGTTTCAGAGTAACAGCTTCATCATTTATCATGGCCACGACGATATCGCCGTTGTCGGCATGCTGGCGCTGTTCAAAAATTGCTGTGTCTCCATCGAGAATACCGGCACCTTCCATGCTGTCGCCTTGAACGCGAAGGGCAAAATGCTTTCCCTGGCTCAAATTGGCAGATGATACCTTAAGTACGCCATCCCAATTTTCTTCGGCAAATAACGGAATACCCGCGGCAACATGCCCGATAAGGGGCACCTTAATGAAATCGACGGACTCACTGCCGTCATCGATAATCTCCATGGCTCTGGAACGCCCGAGATCGCATTTAATCTGTTCCTTTTTCTCCAATGCTTTCACATGGTCATAGGCACCTTTTACCGATATGGAGAAGTTCCCAGCAATCTCGCGGATCGTGGGCGGATATTTGTGGTTTCTGATAAAACCTTTGATAAACTCGAGAATTTCCTGCTGTCTGGCGGTTAGTGCTTTCATTTTTCTATATGTATCCCCAATTTTTTAATCTTCCCATGCAGATTGCTTGGATAAATCCCAAGGACTTCAGCGGTTTTGGAGATGTTATTTGAGTTGTCTTGAAGTGCTTGTTCGATAAACATTTTTTCAAATTCGTTTTTTGCCTCATTCAGCTTCATTTCCAGGAAAACTTCGAGGAAACCATTTTTTACATGTATCCCGCCGCTTTCACCTAGATAATACCTCACAGTCTCTTCGGTAACAACATCCTCATCAACCATAATGTTAATGCGCTCGACAAAATTTTTCAATTCGCGAATATTACCGGGCCAGGCATATGATAGAAGAAGCTGTAGACCCGCTTTTGAAATCGTTTTTTTGCTGCTATCGGACTGAGCACTATACTTCTCCATGAAGTATTCGATTAAAAGGGGCAGATCTTCAAGGCGATTTTTGAGAGGCGGTACTTCGATTGGAACTACATTCAATCTGAAAAATAGATCTTCACGAAATCGTTTGTTTCGAATTTCTTCTTGTATGTCTTTATTCGTGGCGGTAATAAGACGGACATCAACGGAGATTGATTCCTCGCCGCCAATACGTTCAAATTTCTGTTCCTGAATCGCCCGAAGCACTTTTGCCTGGGCAGAAAGGGACATGTCTGCGATCTCATCAAGAAAAAGGGTGCCGTTATCCGCGAGTTCGAATTTCCCCTTTCTGCGCGCAACCGCACTGGTAAAAGCTCCCTTTTCATGCCCGAAAAGCTCACTTTCTATTAAAGTTTCGGGTATCGCTGCACAATTTACCTCAATAAATGATCTTGTTGATCGCCGAGATCTGCGATGAATTT
>JABGPX010000917.1 GCA_018644745.1 Spirochaetales bacterium | reverse complement strand
TTTTCGATGGGATTTGCCAGCCCATTTGTGGGATTTGCAAATTTTGTCAAATTGTTTTCAGATAAGCGTTTCATGGAGGCCTTTCGGAATACCTTTGTCCTGAACCTGATACGGTTCATATTCGGTGTACCCGCGCCGGTAATCTTTGCTCTATTATTGAATGAGCTTTTCCACTCGCGTTTCAAAAGAGTAGTGCAAACGGTAACCTATCTTCCGCATTTTATATCATGGGTGGCCATGGCCGGTATTATCAATACATTGCTGGCGTTGGATACCGGTGCGGTCAATGTTTTGCTGGCGCGCCTGGGTTTTGAACAGGTTGCTTTTCTCACCGATAACCGGTTTTTCAGAGGCGTGCTCATTGTAACCGATCTGTGGAAAGAGACGGGGTGGGCATCGATTATATATCTCGCGGCAATCGCGGGAATCAGTCCGACACTCTATGAGAGTGCGATGGTAGAGGGTGCCACACGTATGCAGATGTCGTGGCATATCACCATACCAAGCATTTCCAATACCATCGCAATCATGGCGATCATCTTCCTGGGACACCTGCTCTCAATTGGCTTCGATCAAATTTACAACCTGTACAATCCGGTGGTCTACGAGACGGCGGATATCCTTGACACCTATATTGTGAGGAATCTGCAGATGAATCCGAAGTTCGGGCTGCTCTCCGCCGCAAGTTTTGTCAAATCCATGATCGGCCTTACCCTTCTGGTCCTGGCGAACAATGTCACCAGATGGTTTGGTTTGGAAGGCATCTATTCAACCCGCGGGTCATCACAGGGGGCGGACTGATGCGCAAGCGTGCCGGGATCTTCGATGTATTTAACTACTTGTTCCTCCTCTCCTTTACGCTGCTGACCCTCTACCCATTCTGGTACACCCTTGTCGTCGCTACCTCGACGCAGGAGGGTTTCTTCTCTAGCTTGTACCACGTTTTTCCAAACAGCTTCTCCCTGGTCAGCTTCAGCGTGGCCCTTAAGATGCCCTCTATCTACACTTCTCTTGGCGTAAGCGTCCTTATAACTGTGTGTGGAACCGTCTTGAGCCTCTTTCTCACGTCGATGGGAGCCTACGCACTGTCAAAAGGGGATCTTGAAGGCCGGAACTTCATGTTTCGGATGATTATCTTTACTATGTTCTTCGGCGGCGGACTTGTACCCTTCTATATTTTGCTTACTCAAATGGGTTTTCGCAACAACCTTCTTGTTCTATTTGTCCCGTCGGCGATGAATACGTTCAATATGATCCTCATGAAGAACTACTTTGCCACAACCGTACCTCAAAGTTTGGAAGATTCAGCCAGAATCGACGGGCTCAACGATTTTCAGATCCTTTTCCGCATTGTGCTGCCCACTTCGATGCCGATTGTGGCTACTATTTCGCTTTTTTTCGCGGTATCCTACTGGAACAACTGGTTTATGGCCATGTTGTTCATTTCGAAGTCTAAGCTGCTGCCGCTTTCTCTCGTGTTAAGAAACCTGGTCCTATCGGCGAGATCTATGTACGTACCACCAAGGGTTGTACCTCAGATGGTCAAGGCGTCGGTTATCATTATAAGCATCGTTCCCATCGTAATGGTGTATCCATTTATCCAGAAGCATTTTGTAAAAGGCATTATGCTCGGGGCTGTTAAAGAGTAGCTAAGCGCGGGTCGGTATGACCCGCGAGCAAAAAAATATAGGAGGTGTCATATGACACATTCAGGCAAATTGAGGATGCGGATTCGTGGATCGCGGCTTGTTGTAGCCGTCTTAATCATGCTGTTCGCGATGGGTACCACCGTGTGGGCGACCGGATCGGCAGACAGTTCGAGCGAGGCAGTCACACCCATCACTGTCTACATGGTCGGAAACACGGATTTTGATCCGGAAACCGATTTGAGTATCCTCGAGTTCGAAAAGCGGTTGAACGTCGACCTCGACGTCGTCAACGGCCCGTGGGGAGAGGATGTGAGCAAACTCAACCTGATGATGGCGTCTGCGGAATATCCCGACATCATGCACATCAGTTCGCCGACCGCGAATCCGTGGACCCAGTGGGTTGACGAAGGATTGCTGGCAAATTTCGATGACTATGCAACCAGGGCGGAGCATCCGTATATTTACAGCCTAATCAATTCTGAGACGTTCAAGTCGAGGGCGTATGCCGGCGGGAACTACACCATTGCCGGTACCCACCACGGTGGAGACTGGAACTACCGCATTCGGCAGGACTGGCTCGATCAGCTCGGACTTGACATGCCAACGACGCCTGATGAACTGTATGACGTCTTTGTAGCTTTCCGGGATCAGGACCCTGACGGCAACGGGAAAGCTGATACCGTTGGTTTGGTTGCCGGCGGCGGCGGCACCGATCTGGAGCCCTTCAGGCCGATCTTCATGGCCTTTAACGGAACCTATGGCGATGGCGACATGGATATAGTAAACGGAAAGGTCGTTCCCCTCATCATCGGCGAAGGAACACTGAAAACGCTCAAATACGTTAACCGGCTCTACCGTGAAAAACTGATGAATACTGATTTCATCAACTACACGGACAGTTCCGATGCGAAAGCACGCTGGTTGATGTCTAATAAGGGCGGATCCGAGTGGTTGTCCGCGGGTTCGGTCTTCCCCGAACAGGTCGCGAAAATTGGTGTTGACGGCGCGGAATTTGCTTCGCCGCATCCCCCGATTAACGATCCCGGAACCCCATACAACGGCGGCGGTTTTGCTCATTGGCTGATGCTCGCGGTTTCGTCGAAAAGCGATTACATTGAAAAAGCCGTGGAGACGATCGAATATGCCAACAGCCGCGAGGGACGCGAGCTGTTTGTCATGGGCATCGAGGGACGACATTGGTCTAACTTCAACGATGGCCTGTATGACCTAGACCTCGATCAATGGAGCCAGGATTACGACGTAGATGCCGCTGGAAAATCGTGGCCCCGCTGGTGGGGATGGTTTACGACGGTTCACGGGTATATTCCCGCCGCGGAATACAATACCTTCGAAGAAGCTATGGCGAACATAGAAATCTGGGCAAATAGTATAGATGAGCCCGGCGGTGGAACCTTCAGATTTGCTGTCGCAGA
>JABGPX010000818.1 GCA_018644745.1 Spirochaetales bacterium | reverse complement strand
GGTTTTCCTGTTCGGCCGGCTTTTAGTACCGCGAGGGCGACCTCTACAGCATCTCTGCCTATCCGGCCTGTAACCGCCGGTGTCGTGTTTTTATTAATAGAAGTTCTGAAGTCCGCCCATTCCGCCGCGAACATATTGTGCCGGCGAAACTTGGCGATTCGTTTTCGAGTTCCGATAGATACAAGGTATCCGCCGTTTACTTCTCTGTCGAAATTTTCCGGGAACTCGTCCTCGGAAAAAGAACCCGGAAAAGAGAGTGCTCCCTTTGGCCCGAGGATGTCTGTAAGGTCGGGAGTTCTTACGCCTGCAGGCAGTCCCCAGCTCCAGTTGAGTACGACCTGATCTCCCTGCTCATATAACACCGTCGCTGATCCGGTATCGAAGGCGGTTGATCCTGAGATATTCATGAGATGACCATAAGCGTATGTCGGCTTACCGAATACCAGATTCGCGAAATCCCAGTTGTGAACACATCCGTCAATGAAAGGTCCGCCGCTTTTCTTTTCATCCATATACCAGGCTCCTGGCGGGGAACTTCCTTGAGTCTGCCGCCAAATTACCGGACGGCCCAACGTGCCGCTGTCGATTATTTTTTTCCATGTGCCCCAGTCTGTGTCGTAGCGACGTACCTGGCCGATCATGAGCCGCACGCCCGCTTTGTCACAGGCATCTATCATGATGTCGCAGTCGCGGAGCGATCGGGCCATCGGCTTTTCGCAGAAGACATGTAAACCTGCCTTTGCGGTATGTACAACCGCTTCCCGGTGCAGGTAGGTCGGCAATGCCACACAGACCGCATCGATGTCGGCCCTCTTTAACATCTGTTTATAATCAGCAAAAAGAGCGGCTTCGCGAAAAGTGTCTCCGAATGATTTCCTCGTTCCGTCGTCGATATCCGCTCCCGCGGCGATCTTGATGCCTTTTACTTCAGATTTGATAGTATCCGCATGGTAGGATGTTATACCCCCGCATCCTATAAAGCCGAGTTTTATCATGTTTTTTCCTTTCAGAGTGTGATCTTTAGTTCTACCTACCAGGCATAGGCCTCCGGGGCCT
Organism: Spirochaetales bacterium; assembly: GCA_018644745.1. The sequence continues at coordinate 2,026 of JABGPX010000818.1, read as the reverse complement.
GCCCGCCGGGGCCGGGAAAAATTTCGTCGAGTTTAATGAGGAAATCTGCGGGCAGAACTATGTCCGCTGCCTTTGCCGCATCCTCGAGCTGTTCGATTGTACGCGGACCAATTATGGTGGCGGTTACTACCGGGTTTGACAGAAGCCAGGCAAGAGCGACATTCGCGGGTGATTCGCCAAGTTCCATACACAGATTTTCATACCTTTTCAATTGAGCCAGAATTTCATCCGAGGGTTTGAGACCGGCACGGCGGCCGACGTCCGCACTCCCGATATTGCCGGCCAGAAGGCCGCCTCCGAGGGGGCTCCAGGGTATCAGGCCGAGGCCGTACGCCCTGCATACCGGCACTATCTCGAGCTCTACCATTCGATTAGTCAGATTATAGATGCTCTGCTCCGAAACAAGGCCGAGGAAACTGCGGGCGGCGGCTTTTTCATTTGCCTGCGCGATGTTCCATGCGGCGAAATTGCTGCTGCCGACATAGGTAACCTTCCCTTTCCGGGTGAGAAGCTCCATCATCTGCCATACTTCCTCCCATGGGGCACCGGGAGTGATATGCGAGGGTACAAAGAGATTCTTGATGTCCCCATCCAGGAACTCCAACTTGCTCTTGAAATGGGGAAAGCCGCGATCAATATGGTGCATTTGGTACAGATCTATGAAGTCGGTCTGCAATCTTTTGAGACTTGCCTCGCAGCCGTGCCGAATGTGCTTGGCTGAAAGATTCATATCGTTGGCGCCCGGTCCCATTGGACCATACACTTTGGTTGCCAATACGATATCGTCTCTCCTCCCCGAATTGAGCTTCAGCCAGCGACCGATAATTTCCTCGGTCAGACCGCTGCCCTGTGGATTTCCGTAACGGTCAGCGGTGTCGATAAAATTGATACCAAGTTCGAGGGCCCGATTTATAATTTGGTGAGATTCTTTTTCTTCGGTCTGTGAGCCAAAATTCATAGTACCGAGGCAGATGCGGCTTACCTTCAACCCTGTTCTTCCGAGAAAAGTGTATTTCATGGTTTTCCTTCTTATTCGCCGATTATTTTTACAAGAGCCCGTTTTTTGCGCCGGCCGTCAAATTCTCCGTAGAATATCTGTTCCCATGGACCAAAATCAAGCCGCCCGTCAGTGATTGCGACGACAACCTCCCTGCCCATTATTTGCCGTTTCATATGGGCATCCGCGTTATCCTCGCCTACATTGTGCCGATAGCCGTTCTTGTCAAACGGCGCGAGTTTCTCGAGCCATTCCATATAATCCTGGTGCAGCCCGGATTCGTTGTCGTTGATGAAAACGCTCGCGGTTATATGCATCGCATTCACCAGGCAAAGGCCTTCCTTAATTCCGCTGTCGTTTATAACCTGCTGAACTTCACCTGTGATAATGACAAACTGATAACGTTTGTCCGTATTAAACCAGAGCTCTTTTCTGTAATTTTTCATTCTTCAATCGTAATCATATTTCTATCAGCCGTCCAGCAGTTTTTTGTTGACAGATGTATAGCTATGCGATAGTATTATTACATGATAATACAAGATTTCAAATTATACGGCGGTGAGCATTGCGAAACTACCGCGTTAAATCATGTGCTCCGCTACCGTGGAATGGAATTGTCTGAAGACTTGCTGCTCGGAATCGGCGGGGGAATCGGCTTTATCTACTGGTACATGAAGCAGATGCCCGCACCCCTTGTGGGCGGCCGCTCAGGCGGAAAAGATTTCAACCTGATTGACAATGCGGTACGAAGAATCGGCGGAACCGCCGAGATCCTGACCACGGAGAGCGCAGCGAAAGCATACGAAAGGCTCGAGGATGATCTGAGTCTGGGAAAGCCGGCGATATGTTACGGTGATATGGCATACCTGCCGTACTTCGATTTTGATGAAGATGAGCATTTCGGCGGACATGTCTTTGTTGTGTATGGTATCGACACAGAGAGCGATGAAGTATTGATTGCCGATAGGGCCATGAAGCCCTGTGTGATAACTCTCGAAGACCTGGCACGGAGCAGGGGATCAAAGTTTC